>JAISRE010000118.1 GCA_031273805.1 Synergistaceae bacterium
CGTTGCGCAATTCGAACCGGTTGATCTTTGCCATGTCAATCTCTCCCTTCTTTTTTTGGCGTATCCCCTCTCAGTCTCGGCGATCTTCGTCAGTCGTCGCGCCGCACGCTCTTGACTCCAGCTGTGAATGTGGCTCCCGTTTCTGGTGGTTGCCTTGCCGTCGTCGTCATGGCGAGGTGTTCGTTGTCGATGAAAACATCTTAGCATCTGTGCATCATATCGTCAAGTAGTTTATGTTAAATCCCTGAGATTATTTGATGATTTATTTTATTGCGCGTATGATGCAGTGATGTTATATTTTTCTAAGGGGGAATGCGCAGGTGAATGCAGTAGAGAAAAAACAAAAAGGTATTACCGTGAGGCATAATGAGGATGTGATTAACACATTCATGGGGTTATCTGCGCTAAATGGCACAAATGCTGCCGAGGTTTTGCGTGGACTTATCGAACAGTACATAGCAAAACACAGGGGGGCGGCGGCCAAAAAACTGACCGAAGATGATCCGCTCGACACTGGCGCGCCGAACACGGAAATGCCTAAAGCTGATGAGGAACATGACGATGCGTATTTTGCTGAGATGTTTAAAATACCCGAAGATACCCGCGCTTCTATCGAGTCCGGATCCTCTGCACCCCAGGCAAGCGTGGTCCGCTCCAAAAAGAGCTATACGCGCTGAGATTGCGTGGATAAATGGGCTTCACGATAACAGAGGCGGAACTGATATCTTTCTTGGCGTCGAAGGGGTTTCATAAAGAGACGGGGCGCGGGCGGCACGGTGTGAAGATGATAATATGGTACAACGAGGATACCGATAACATCGCACAGAGGGGACATGGACAAGGGTACTGCAAACAAGATACTCAAACAGGCCGGATATACGCCCGATGACGTGTTGAAATGGAGGGGAACAAAATGACGCGCAAATACAGCCTATCGCTAATATTTTTTCCACAGGACACCGGGGGCTACCACGTGGAGTGTCCAGAGATTCTGGGCTGTTTCTCGCGTGGCGACACAATAGAAGAATGTGAAGAGAATATGAGAGAGCTGATTCCCGAGTTCATGCCAGACGAAATGAAAACAGAGCTTCAAGAGGAAATGTTCAGGCTAGGTCATTGCTTGCCGGGAAAACTCTTCAAAGAATTTGAGGTTGAGGCAACTGAAACTGGCGAGGTCCGCTTTACGAGCGAAGCGGCAAAGACTGCAAGCGTCGCGTGAACTAATCGCTGCCCCGGGCCAACGCCTGAATATTATCCGTCAGGCCCGGGGAAGGCGGCAGTCAGTTGTTATTTGCTCCCGCAAGTTGTAGAGCATGTGGAGTTTCCATGACTCTTACGCTGGCTGATAAATTCGTCTTTCCGTCGAGAATCCTGTCTACCTCTACACCCCATGCCTTATCAATCTCGTTAATGTTATCCCCGCCAGGACCTTGCTGAAATCCGATGTTCTCCGTAAACGCCTCCAGCCCGTAATCCGTCCCGAACGTCGAGTCTCCGGCGATTATCCTGTCGAATACGCCGCGCATCTCGTCACTGAGCTTAACGCCGGTATTACCGCGAATGGCGTTGTAGAAGTCAATCAGCCACTGCTTGAACTGCTGAAAGGCCCTGCGGAGCGCGGAATTGAGCGTTATCTTCCTGTCGCCGAAAAGCTCTTTCTGGTTGACCGCGCCACGCGCCCATTTCCGCTTTCGACCACGTTATCGGGACCGATTATCGGCGCCCCGTCGGAAGCGAGTGGGCTGTCTCCCAAAAGTTCAGGATTTAAGTTGGAGATAATACTTTCGATCTGTTGCTGGCTTGCGGTTCTGTTCCTCTGGCGCGGCTGCAGCTCCTGCGGATACGCCTCATTTATGCCGAAAGCGTCCGTATTGCTGGTAATAAGGTTGCCGGCATCCATGAGCTTGAAGCGGGTATCCACATTCAGGCCGGAGGAGGTAGCCACCCGGCTCGTCGCGCCGGGCTTTGTTGAAGGCTGCGTCTGCACTGCCCTTAGCCCGGCAAGCTCATTCTTGATCGTGTCCGTGATCGACGGATCTGCGCCCTTCGGCATCGACTTCAAGATATCTTCGAGTTCGGCAATGCGATCAGCAGGGTTTTCTGTGGTGATTTTGCCGTCCGTAGGCTGCGAGGGAACCACGGTTGGAGACTGCGCCTGTGACGTGACTGGTTGAGCAGGCGGCACGACTGGCGCGATCTCTTGTACCGCCTGCCCCCTCATCTCCTCCAGCTTCGCGTAGTCCCTGCGCTTCGCGGCGTCCTGAATCTCCTGATACCGAATCAAATCTTCTTCGGATAAGGCGTTGTCGGCCGCTTCGTTCTCGCCGGAGAACACAGCGCCGGTCGTTGCTTTATCGGCCTCCTCCTGCGCCCAGCGAATGAGGTCTTTTTTCTGGTCGTAGGACAATTGAGTTTGAACCGGAAGGGATAAGGCGTCACGGAGGGTTGTCGCAACCCTCCAAAACACCGGTGGCCTCAATTATATCAATTCGCGGCTTAGAGGGGGGTATGATTTTTATCTGGCCGGAG
>JAISRE010000008.1 GCA_031273805.1 Synergistaceae bacterium
CTCCAGCGTGTGAATCTCCATCACGTCCGTCAGCAGAACCCTCTTCTCCGAGTCGTACAGCTTGAATATATGGTGATAGAACTCGTCCGCCTCAATCATATCATAATCAGCTATGACTATCGTAATGACCTTATTTATTTTTGCGTAGCTCTCGCCTGGGGCGATCTGCCTCGAAATGTTGCGGCCTGTGGAGAACGCGACGCCCCGCCTGCAACAAAGTCCGGCGGTGTTGTTTTGTCCATTGGTGAAGCGTGCGAATTTACAGGAAAAGCGACGCTGCGTGATAGACGATGAAGGCGCCTATCCAGGCAGTGGAGATCCAGAAGGCGATGGTTGTAAACATCCATTTTTTGTTTCTGAACTCGGCGTTGGCTGCGGCTACCGCAGCCATACACGGAACGCAGAGAAGATTGAACGTCATGAAGGAGAGCGCTGCCGCCGGAGAAAAACTCCCGACCAGCGCAAGGTTCAGGGCTCCGGAGGATGTCTCGTCGGAGAGCGCGTTTGCGTCGATCTCGGGATTGTACAGCACGCCCAGCGTGGAGACGACCATCTCTTTCGCTATCAGGCCGGTCACTATTGCCACCACTGCCCTCCAGGGGTCCGGCATGGAGACAAAACCCAGAGGTCTGAAGAGCGGAACGGCTAACGAGCCCACCACCCCGACTATGCTATCACGGCTGTTGGCGTCGACCATTTTAAGGGAGAAGTTGAAATTAGACAAAAACCAGATCACCACTGTGGCGCATGTGATGATCGTGGCCGCCTTGGTCACGAAACCCTTTACCTTCTCCCAGAGGTGCATGGCCAGGTTTCTGAGACGAGGCATACGATACGCGGGCAGCTCCATTATGAAGTATGACGCGTCCCCCTTGAGAATCGTTTGACGGAGCATTATCGCGGTCACAATCGCGGCGGCTAATCCTATGAGGTACATGCCGAACACCGCCTTGTCCGCGTTTCTTGGAAATATAGCTGCGGCAAATAGGGACCATATCGGCAGCTTGGCTCCACAGGAGAAGAACGGCATCAGCATCACGGTGAGACGACGCTCCCTCTCGTCCACCAGTGTCCGAGTTCCCATTATCGCCGGAACGGAACAGCCGAACCCCATCAGCATTGGAAGAAAAGCCCTGCCCGAGAGGCCAAAACGCCTCAATGGCCGGTCCATCAGCAGAGCCGCCCTCGCCATATAGCCGCTGTCCTCGAGTATCGAGAGAAAGAGGAATAGCATGAGTATCTGCGGAAGAAAGCTCAAAACCGCTCCCACCCCACTCAGCAGTCCGTCGGCAACAAGTCCCGTCAACCACGCGTCGGCGCGCCAGAGCTCCAACGCGGCGCGCGCGGATTCTATCACCCAGTCAGTCAGCATGCCCATCCAATCCTGCATCATCACGCCAGGCGCCGGGAAACCGCCATCCGCGAGAAACCTCGAAAACATCACGGAGTCGGAAAATGTCAGGTGAAATATGAGAAACATGATCGCAAAAAAGATCGGGAGGCCAAACAGTTTATTTGTAAGCAGACGATCGATTTTATCCGACTTCGAAAACATGGGGCTATTATCGGCGCGGACACGGGCTTGCATATAGTTCGACGCTATATACCTGTAGCGAATATCCGCCACGGCCTCCTCGAAATCCCCATCGAGAGCCGGGGGCAGAGATATCTTATCTCGTATCGCCATAACATTTGCGGCAATGCTCTCGCCTGGAGAGGAGTACAGGGAGTCGCCCTCTATGGCCTTAACCGCCCGAAATACCGGATGCGAGGTTCCGTTTTCTCTAAAGAGCCCCGCTATCTCGCGCATCTCGCCGGCCATAGGCGAGCTCTCCACAGGGGAGAAACCTATTCGCGGAGTGGACGCGGTTTTATACGCCGCCTCCATCAGCTCCTCTATGCCCTCATTCCTCAACGCGCTGATCTCCACCACCGGCACGCCCAGGCGCTCCGACAGAAGGGAGACGTTCAGCGACTCTCCCTCACTTCGGATGACGTCTGACATATTGAGCGCGACTACTACCGGTATGTCGGATTCGAGTATCTGGGTCGTGAGGTAAAGGTTCCTCTCCAGATTGGTGGAGTCAACGATGTTGATGATAAGGTCGGGAGCGCCCTCGAGAATGTAACGACGCGAAACGACCTCCTCCGGAGTATAGGGGGAGAGCGAATAAATACCAGGGAGGTCTATTATCCTTACATCTTCGGCTAAACCGCGATATACGCCCTCCCTTCTGTCGACCGTAACTCCGGGCCAGTTGCCCACGTGAGCGGTGCTGCCGGTAAGGAGGTTGAAAAGAGTCGTTTTGCCGCTGTTAGGATTTCCCGCCAAGGCAAAGTTCATAACGCGTTTAATTAACGTAAATCCTCTCCGCGAGTCCGTGATTTATTACAAGCCTGCTCTCCTTTACCCTCAGCACAGTGTTTCCAAGGAGACTCGCTATGGGAGTGACCGGCTGCCCGGCAAGCACTCCAAGATCCTCAAGACGCCTTTTGACCTTATCGTCTGCCGCGATCTTCGCGACAGTTACCTCCGAACCAATCGGAGCGGATATTAACGGGGACATTACACACCTCTTCCATGTTAGAAACAATTAACAATTTTTCGCTGATTAGCATAAAAGCTAGTGAATGTATTGTATGTCCGCGTTTTTTCCTTGTCAAGCTCATCAAACAGTTGATATGACGATAATCAGTATTTATACCGCATAGTCCGCCCTGCCCCGCGCAATGGCGAAATAGCCTGTTAGTGGCGTTAAACCAACTCATTCCATTGCCGGAATCTGACGCGTCATTTTGGCTCTATATCCACTGAGCCTTGCCGAGCGCCCTGGATATATCCCGCACGATATCGTCCACATCCTCCAACCCGATGGAAAATCTCACCTGCCCCGGGATTATTCCGATGGCGTCGAGCTCCTCCGGATGATAATGACGGTGCGAGGTCTTGATGGCGTAGGAGACAGTCGTGGCGGTCCCCGCAAGGCTGGGTACGAACTGTATCATGTCGAGCTCCTTTATCAGGCTGGATGCGGCCCGTGCCCCGCCCTTGAGGTTTACGCTGAGCATTCCGCCGAAATTTCCGCCGAGGAACTGACGTTTCGCGGCCTCGTGCGAGGGAGAGTCAGGAAGCCCGGGATAGAATACTTTCTCCACGCCGGGGTGGGCGCTCAGAAAGTCCGCGACAGCGACGGCGTTCGATGAATGGCGCTTCATCCTCAGCTCCAGCGTGCGCAGGCTCCTGGCGAGCAGCCAGCAGTCGGACGGGCTCATTATCGAGCCGTACAGCACCTGATATCTCTTTATTTCATCGATCAGACTCGACTTCGCTGAAGCCGCTCCGCCCACAATGTCGCTGTGTCCTCCGAGGTACTTAGTGGCGCTGTAAAGGACCACGTCGGCGCCAAGGGAGTGTGGTCTCGCCACCACCGGAGTCGCGAACGTGTTATCCACGAAGAGCAGAGCGCCGTTGGCGTGGGCGGCTTCCGCAAGCTCCGCGATATCCGGCACATCCATCAGAGGGTTGCTGATGGTTTCCACGTAAACTATCTTTGTGTTGGGCCTGATGAGCTTTGATATGTCCTCCTTGGCGAAGTTGGCGAATGTCGTCTCGATTCCAAATCTCTTGACCTCGTTGGAGAGATAGTCGTGCACTCCGCCGTACAGGACATTTGAAGCGACGATATGATCGCCGGTCTTCACGAAGGATAAGATTGCGGTCGTGATCGCGGCCATCCCGGAGGAGAATACAAGGGCGGTCTCCGTGCCGTCGGCGGACGCAATTATCTTCGACACGGCGTCGGCATTGGGGTTCGCCATCCTGGAGTAGATATATCCGTCTGACTCGTGCTCGTAGACAGCGTCGGCAGACTCCACATCGTCGAAGGCAAACACGCTGGTCAGATAAATTGGGAGTGTCTCCGGCGCGGACAAGGACGCTCCAAGCTCACGGCATATCCGTCCGTCTCCCGTGTGAATCAACTCCGTGGACAGATGTTTCTCGCTCATATAATAATCTCCTCCCAAAGGGATCACTGATTTAATGTGCTTACATTTAAAACACACCTCGCGCGGGACCGGTAATCATGGTCCTCTGCGAGGCGGGGGAGGCGCCCGGGTGCGCTGAATCCCCGGGCCATATTTTAGCTAATAAATCTATTTTTTCCAGCCGGGCAGGTAAGATCCCTCGAAGAATTCCCTGTAGATCTTCTCCGTCTCCTCAGACTGATAGGCCTTTACGATCTTCTTGTATACCTCGTTGTCGAGGTCCTTCGTGCGAGCCGCTATAAGGTTGACAAAGCTGTTGTCCTTGTAAAAGTTAAGGTCGTCGTAGAAGATGGAGTCATTAGTGGGGCTGAGGCCAAAATCCAGAGCGTAGTTGCCGTTGATGACGCCTGCAGCCACGTCCGGAAGCAGCGATGGGACCTGAGCCGCGTCGACCGGCACGAACTCTATTTTAAGCGGATTGTCGGTGATATCAGTGAGCTCGGGCGACTTATCCGCAGCCGTATTCAGCTTTATTATCCCAGCGCCCTGGAGCACCGAAAGCGCGCGCCCGGTGTTGACCGCGTCGTTGGGTATCGCGATCTTGTCGCCGGCCTTCAGATCCTTCAGGCTCTTGATTTTTTTGGAGTACACGCACATTGCCGAGATGTAAGTATCCCCTATGGAGGATATCTTGTAACCGTGGTCCTTTATCTGATTATTGAGGTACGCGTAGTGCTGGAAGGCGTTCAAGTCAACCTCGCCCGCGTCGAGAGCGGCATTGGGGATAACGTAGTCGGCGAAGTTTATGAGCTCGATCTCTATTCCCTGCTTCGCGAGTCTCTCGACGAGAGGCTTCCATATGACCTCCTCACTCTCGCCTACGACACCGACCTTAACCTTGTCCGCCGCAACGGCGGCGCACGCGAACAGACTTACCATGAGCGACATGACGATAATTACCCGGAGCGCTTTCCCGATCTTCATTGTTTCATTCCTCCAATTTTTGATGTTATGTTTTGAAAATCACGCAATAATTTTAATGAGTGTTTTTCTTGGCTATTATGCCGCCGGTAACTTGAATGACGTTCACTATCAGAACAAGGGTGAGGACTGTTGTGTATGTAACATCCAGCTGGTTGCGCTGATGTCCGTACCGTATCGCGAAGTCCCCGAGCCCTCCCGCTCCTACTGCTCCAGCCATAGCGCTGAGCCCTATCAAGTTTATTGCCGTAATCGTCGTGCCCCTGGATATCGCGGCGATACTCTCCCTGAGGTAGACTCGAAATATAATTTCGACGGGGCCGGAACCCATGCTCAGCGCCGCCTCCACAACTCCCCGGTCGACCTCTGCCAGCGCCGCCTCTATCTGTCTCGTGAAAAACGGAGTAGTGCCGAACACAAGGGGAACTATAGCCCCCTTGACTCCGATAGCCGACCCCATGATGAGACGAGTCAACGGAATCAGCGCGGCCAGGAGGATTATAAACGGCGCAGATCTGAAGAAGTTCACGATCTTGTCAAGCGCCTGATAAAAGAACCGGTTCTCCATAACTCCGCCGCGTCTGGTTACGGTGATCGCAACGCCGAACAAAAGTCCCAGCACGAACGATATCGCGCCGGAGGCCCCAACCATCGCCAAGGTCTCCCATATGGACCTAAGATACACATTCGGCTTCATCATCACGTT
This sequence comes from Synergistaceae bacterium, assembly GCA_031273805.1. GTDB lineage: Bacteria > Synergistota > Synergistia > Synergistales > Synergistaceae > JAIRKI01. Next base: position 5,675 of record JAISRE010000008.1, read on the forward strand.
GGGTATCAGGTAGTTCAGCCACTCCTCTAGCATCGAGAATCACCTCCACTCCTACGTTTTTATTCCTGAGAAACTCGATGGCGCCGTCGATATCGCGCCCTCTGCCGCTCACGATAGTCACGAGCCCTCCGAGCGGCGAGTCGCCTATCAGCTCTATGCTGCCGAAAATGATGTTCAAGTCGATGTTAAATCTCCGGGAAATGATGGAAACCAGCGCCTCCGATACATCTTTTTCGAGATACTTGAGCTTGAGGATGCACTCACCCGGCTTCAGTTTTACAACCGGGGCGTTGTCGTCAATCAGCGCGTAAATCTTGGAGAGGTTGGATGTCGTGTCTATGAAGTCCCTCGTAATCCGCTGCTTCGGCGAGGCAAAGACCGAGAACACGTCCCCCTCCTCCACTACATATCCATGCTCCATCACTGCGACTCTGTCGCATATCTCCTTCACCACCTGCATCTCGTGAGTTATCACGACTATTGTTATTCCAAATTGCTCGTTCAGCTTCTTCAATAATTTTAGTATAGAGAGCGTCGTGTAGGGGTCGAGCGAGCTTGTGGCCTCATCGCAGAGCAGAATGCCGGGGTCGTTGGCCAACGCTCTGGCTATGGCGACCCGCTGTTTCTGCCCTCCGCTCAGCTGAGACGGATAAGTATTCTCCTTCTCTTCAAGGCCCACAAGGCTCAGAAGATCACGGACCTTAGCCTTTATCTGGCTCCTGCCAAGTCCGCTGTATTTCAGGGGATAGGCGACATTCTGGCCAACCGTTCTGCTGGCGAAGAGGTTAAACTGCTGGAAGATCATCCCGATTTTCCTCCTCGCTCTTCGAAGCTCGGCGGCGGACATTCCGGTGAGCTCGATCCCGTCGACGAACACATGGCCCGAAGTCGGGCGCTCAAGCTGATTAATGCAGCGGACCAAGGTGGATTTGCCAGCGCCGGAGAGGCCGATTATGCCGTAAATTTTTCCGCGTTCTATCCTTAAGTTGACGTCCACTACAGCCTCGACCGACCCATCATCTGTTTTGAAGATCTTACTGACGTTTTCCAGTACAATCATTTACGTCCTCCAATGCCCCGCAAAAAAGGGTTCGGAACTCCTCCGGCATCCGGCAATGATGAAATTCGCTGAACACACCCTGTTAATACCATATAACACCTATATGATAATAGGTAATATATCATAATTTTTCACCTTGTCAACACGGATTACAAATATCCCGGCCTATGACGCGTCAGGGCCGGGAAGCGTTAGCGCGATAAACAGATCATGGTTTATGGGCGTCCGGGTCCCCCGGCTTGACCTCTTCTGTCGTCCTCCGGCTTGACCGGGGGACCCATAATCCCCTCAAACCCAGATAAAT
>JAISRE010000023.1 GCA_031273805.1 Synergistaceae bacterium
CGGGGTCATGGAATCCATCCGGAAATTCAGCACGAACCGTATTTCTTCGAGCGTCTCTTTATCGAGGAGATGGGCTTCGTCGACGATGGCGGCTACGTTTTTATGATGGACTTCACGGACAACCGAACTCTTTCCGCAACCCGCGCCAACCGTCAGAACGGCGAAAAGGCTTTTGCAAAAATCAGTTTCACACCGATAAGGAACCGCCGGGGCGCTCGCAAACGCCCCGGCATGTTGCTGCCTGAATATTTTACCCGCGCTTCCTGGTCATGGAGACAGTCACCGCAAAAGCAAGAGCGGCCAAGCCCATCGCGCCGGCGTCGCAGCCGCCGCCGCCGTCATCATTATCCCTGTAGCCGTCCGCTATCTCTATGCCCAGTAGCCGCGAGTCCGCATAGACGCTGCTATTAGACGCCACAACCGTAAAAGAATACCCGCCCGCCGCCGTAGGATTACCGGTGATGACGCTGCCCACGAGTTCCAGCCCTGTGGGCAGATCCCCGATGATAGACCAGGTTATCGGCTCACTGCCGGTCGCGGTAAGTTCGGCATAGTAAGGCTTGCCAACCTCTCCGCCGGGCAGATCGTGCGTCGTGATCGAAGGGGCCGTCCCGGTCGGCGGTTCCGCAATCGTGATATCGGCGTATTCGGACCACTTTGTCGAGCCGTATACCGGAACTCCGCTGCCAGTGGCGCTCTTCGTCCAATCGTAGGCGACGTGCCAGACGTAATCGCCATCCGGAATAGCAGTATCCGTTACGGTGTGGGTGAAGCTGGATCCGTTGGGCGACGCGCTGTAGGCGAGTTCCTCCGTATCGGCGTCGAAGATTTCCCACGTGCTGCCCGTGATGGAGTATCCTGTCGGCAAAACGACCGGCAAGGATGCGAGCACGACGTTGCCAGGCGGGAACACCGACCCGCCGTCGGCAGACGGGCTCGGCGCCGGTGCTGGTATTACTTCCTCGGTCGGGGAGAATAGGACGACGCGCTGTTGGTTGCCGGAAGAGCTAACGCCGGTTTTAGTTCTAATTGAGCATGACAAGTACATATTACCATTGCCATCTACTATTTCCGGGAAGTCTAAATCAAAGTAGCGAAGATCGCTGGTGAATGAAAGTGAATAGAAATCAGCAAGGCTTTTTTGGACGTTGCCATTGTTAGTATCCACCCAACTCGTTATCGCGCCTATCTTGAAAGCATTAGTCGCCGCGTCAATCTGTTTAACGCTGAGAATGTTTGATACATCGGGATTAGACCCATTAAACTCGTGGACGATGCGACCGAATCTACCTATATGAAGCAGTTTTAAGTTACCGTCGTTCCATCCTGGAATAGATGACGCTGGATCGTAGGAAATAAGCGGTCCCGGAGATTCAATATCTCCACTGAAGAACCAGTAGAAGTAATTTCCCTTGCTCCCCGACCAACGAAACGTTCTCTCGGCAACGAGCCATACTTTATGGGTAGAGGACTCAAACACAACTTCGTAGCCGTTATTTACTGTGGAAAGCTGTTCAAAATTATCCTCCCATTCCTGCGGAAGGGTGACGTCCCATGTACGGATCGGCTCTTCGCTTCCTTCATCATAATTGAAAAGCCCTATCGTGACATCAAGGCCGTCGGAACCGCCGAGTTTCGAGCAGAGCAGGAACTGGCCCGGTTCCTCAGCGAGGGTGAATGAAGAAAACGCGAAGGCAGTGCCTTCGAAAGAAGAAAAAATCCTTTCCTCCTTCTCCGCGTCTGTCGCCCCACTCCTCAAAGGCAGGCGGTAGATAGTGTAGTCATTGTCCTCCAGGGAGTAGTAAACATAAGAGGAAGCCGCGTCCGAAGTTACTTTGAAACTTGACACATTTCCATCTATAATGATAAAAGGGGTGATTGGCTCCTCGCTATCCACATCCAGTAGGTTTTGGTATATGTACGACCTCGTATGATCAGCGTTTTTCATTAGGTAGTAATATTCGCCGCGCCATCCGATCTCAGGGCCATCCATTATGCTTCCTCTGCCAGAGCCGTAAGTGTATGCCTTTTGTTCGTAAGAGTCATTGGAAACTTTGGCGCGAACTATCGGGCCGCTATAGAGCCGCTGCTCCTCATGCGCGCCTGTGAATGCTTCATACGCTAACGCTTCCCCGCATACTGTCAGAACCGCCATGCCCGAAATCAGCAGAAGCTCCAACAGCATCAAACTTCTTTTTTTCATCGTCAAAACCTTCCTCTCAACATGTTGTAAAAACGCTCTTTTGGATATTGCCGTGACTTGACGCAAACCGCCCGCTTTTGAGGGCATTCCAAAATATTCCGCGCCTCTTTTACCACCTCCTTGAATGGACCTCTGACTAACACGCCGTGACCGTCAATCAGCAATTCCTTGGGATTGCCCCCGGACCACAGGCAAGCCCCGGGGACTGTGTCCAGGCGTGGGTGTGAGTGAAACCCACGATTTTGAAACCCGTAGCGCGGGAATTGCTTGCCTGCGTCGCGCGCCACTGGTTTTTCCCGATCGGCCGCCAATGACGTGCGAAGCTCCGCCAAAACAGCCATCCGGCGGCGCGGTTTTTATGGACGCGCGCGACGAATAAATCATTGCGGGTTTTGTATGGTCTCAGAGTTTGCGAGTTGCGTGAAAAGCGCCGCGCCGAAAAACCGGCGGCGCGAAGAAGGGTATTACCTAGAAGCGCCTGCCTGCCTGCCTGCCTGCCTGCCTGCCTGCCTGGAAATAGTGCTATCTGACAATTTTATGGCATCAGTAAAAACCACTAAAATCATCCCTCACAAATAATATTAAATATCATTAATCTTACTCTATCACCATACGCGCATTACTTCAACCCCAAACCTCGAACGTCAGTCAGGATGGGCGTTTATGGCATTGGATAATTTTCATCGTTTGGAGTAAATACGGAGTAAAAAAAAAAGACTCCAGACAATTTGCCTGAAGCCTTGGTATTTCTGGCGGTCCCAACGGGGTTCGAACCCGTGTCGCCGCCTTGAAAGGGCGGTGTCCTGGACCGCTGGACGATGGGACCGCTTGAATATAACGAATGGTGAGCCGTCCGGGGCTCGAACCCGGGACACCTGGATTAAAAATCCAGTGCTCTGCCAACTGAGCTAACGGCTCAAGCATCACAGGCGCATATTTTACGCGTGCATACTCAATAAGTCAAGATGCACATGAGCGCCCACCACACGATTTTAACTTTACTAAAATGGCGCCAAAATATCCCGGCGCCATTTTTTAAGGAATCTTTTAAGGAATCGCTGATATTTTATATATTCGCGGGCTTCTTTTTGCTGATGACAAAGTCATCTCCGCTCTCAGCATTTGTCTTCCACGCTATCCCAATGCCCGAATATGTCATGACAATTGCGATTATCGGATTGAGCCAATTGAGGAACGCGTATGGGGCATACTGCCAAGTCGGGATGCCCAGAGTCGTGGTGTGATACGCTCCGCAGGTGTTCCACGGTATAAGAACGCTGGTAAGAGTCCCGGAGTCCTCCAGAGAGCGGGAGAGCATCCTCGGGTGCAGCCCAACGTCAATAAAGCGCTGTTTCAGCATACGACCGGGCAGAACCAGAGCTATATACTGGTCGCCGGTCAGGAAGTTTACCGCAAGGCAGGATATTATGACAGCCGTGCACAGGCCTCCCGCAGACTTGACGCCCCTCATAAGGGTGTTCAGGAAGACCTCGAGGAAGCCGACTCTCTCCAGAACGCCGCCGAAGGTGAGCGCGCAGAGAATGAGAGAGACCGTCCAGTTCATCGACTGAAGTCCGCCGCGAGCCAGAAGTTCGTTCAGAGTCGCGGTGGCGTTAATCGCGGAATCTACAGAGATTCCGGTTATATTATTCTGAGACAGGGCAGAGGCTATCGCGACAGCGTCCTCGCCAAGATCGGCCAGCTCACCTGCCAACTTCGGCGCGTATCCGTTCTGCAAAACGTCCAGCATTGCGGCATAATAAGAGCCGGACAAAGATTCACGCAACGCGCCAATAAAGTCAACAAAAGAACTGCCGGGGGCTGCGGCAACAACGTCCCTTGCGACATTGATCGCCCCGATAACGGATGTATAACCGTTATCCTGAAACGCTCCCAACAGGCAACCCGCTATTACGCCGGCAAATATCGACGGGATAGCCGGTTTTTTGGACGCGGCGAGTCCTATTACCAGAAGAGGCGGAATAAATCCAAGCGGCGAAATGCTGAACTCCGCATGCATAAGAGCCTGTATTGCCGCTATCTTCTCGACATCGAGCGTGCCACCGCCATATTTAAACCCAAAGACCGCCGCAATCACTATTACTATGATATACGTCGGCCCCGTCGTCCAGCACATTGCCCTGATGTGCTGGAAGAGATCCGTACCTGCCATAGCCGGAGCCAGGTTTGTCGTATCAGACAGAGGGGACATCTTGTCGCCGAAGTACGCGCCGGAGATTACAAAACCAGCCGTAACTGCGGGCGGAATGCCCAAGCCGGCGCCGATCCCCATCAGCGCGATGCCGACGGTGCCGCTCGTGCCCCATGAAGTTCCTGTCGAGATGGAGACGATGCTGCATATTATAAGTGACGCTATCAGGAAGAATGACGGACTGATCAGATCGAGCCCGTAGTAGATCATAGTCGGCACGACTCCGCTGAGTATCCATGAACCAATCAGCGTACCCACTACGTAGAGAATAAGGATAGCCTGCATGGCCATCAGTATTGACGTCAGTATCCCTTCTTCGAGAACTGCCCACTTGACCTTCAGCACAAACAGCGAATAAACGATAGATACTGTGGCCGCAAATATCAGTGGTATATGGACGTCAGCCCCGAAGAAAAGCACTGCAGTCAGGATAAAACCCACAGCTATTACCACTATGATAAGAGCTTCGATAAAAGTTGGTTTCCTGCCAGTGTTTTCAATCTTGTTGCCGCTCATTGAGATCACTCCTTTTTCCTTAGTTGATATGATGAATATCCGCAAAAACGTTAAAACTCATACTCACTCGAAAAAGATTCTGTGCAGACGCGTCCCAATAACACTTTGTGGTTATCACCCCCTGATACGGGAAAAACTTCAAGCAATAGAAAGATAAAATGGTGAATTAACTTGCGTACTATAAACCGTAACCCCTGAAGAATCAACATGCTTTTTTACTAAATATATAATGATGTGAACAATTATAATTGCATTTATACGCCAAAATTGACAGATCTCTGAGCAATAATAACCTTGAGCAGTTCCGCGCCCTTTGTTTTCCCTGCTCGTTCACATGTTTTTCGATCCGGATACCGCGATGTCGTTCCAAAATCGATTCTCCACCGCTGAGGGAATCGCAGATTCCCATGCGGCCATTTGTCAAGCGTGCAAGTCAGCGTGTTATGGAGATTGAAAAAAATTAGAGCGCATTCTTGACCAACTGCGGAAAGAACGATACAATACGCCAGGTTCGGGATGTAGCGCAGCCTGGCTAGCGTACCTGCATGGGGTGCAGGTGGTCGGAGGTTCGAATCCTCTCATCCCGACCAATTTTATTTTTGATAAAGACCGACATGGACACGCCGCATCGTACCTAATATTGTACGTCCGCTCTAGCGAGAGGTGAATCAAGTCAGATACAATCCCCAAACCCGCAAATCAAGAATATGCAAATCTACTATATTTCACTCAAAGAACACGCGCGTCAGCGATTTCTTTAATAAAACGACATTAATCCGTCAGACATTGAAAGTATTATAAAAAATTCTGCACTATTCAATATTCTAAATAATTACGCCTCAATATTCTATATTTCTACCCATGTTATAGCCTCTGCATATTGTATAATTAAGATATAAGAGTTCCAATACACTGTATAGATTTCTAGTTATTCTACTATTAAGTATTAAGGGAGCTTGATAGGATTTATACCTGAATGTTTCAGCAATCGAGTCTGAAATTTTTATGTCCAGGGCGTTGCCGTTAATACATGGTCAAGTATGGCCGATAATTTAATACGGTTAGAAATTCGTCGATGGACTGGCTATAACGTCAAAATGGAGGCGGGTCTGAATGGATGAACGTTTAGCGCAGCAGGCTCAGGACACCTATAGAGTCAATCAGATTCAAATGGCGTCCAAGGAACAGCTGCTGATAATAACATACGACATCGGTATTCGGTCATGTAAATCTGCGGAAAAGGCCATATATGTGAACGATGTCGAACAGATCAACACTCATCTCCAGAGAGCTCAATCTGTTGTACGAGAACTGATGGTAACACTAAACCTTGAACAGGGAGGTGAAATTGCCGCTGCTCTGATGCGGCTTTACGACTACATGTACTATCAGCTGGTCGACGCCAATGTGAAGAAGGATGCGGAAATAGTCAAAGTTGTGCGCCTCATGATGGAAGAGCTGAAGGCGACATGGGTAGAGGCAATTGCGAAGCTCAAAACAGAGACTAAGGGGAAAAAGTCTGCGGCAGTCGCCCAGCAGGCGGGAGGGACTAATTTTGCCTACTGAGTTTTTTGAAACTGTGAACGCGCTTGTGGAGGAAGAGCTGAGCCTTTATAAGGCACTCGACTCACTTGTTGATGTTGAGGAACAAAAGGTGAGAGAGTCCGACATGGAGGGTCTGCTTGAAATACTTCAGCAGAAGCAGTCGGTTATTTCACGGCAGGAGATTCTGCTGGAGAATTGGAATCAGCTTTCAACGACACTTGGCATCTCCGGTGGAAGAGAAGGTCCGGTATTCTGGAATACCCTGGCTGACCGTATTGGAGAGAGCGGTTATAATCAAATAGTGTTACAATTGAACGAGATTAAAGAGCTTGGTCAAAAACTGCTTTACAGAGAGAGTGAAATACGCGCTTCTTTGGAGGAAAATCTGGCTGAGATGCGCAAAACATTGCTTCAGATGGGCCGCAATAGGGTGGCGATGAAAGGTTATTCTCAGGGAATAGCCTCCATCTATTCAGGCAACTGACACGCTAGGGGGCGAACATTGGTAATTTGAATACATCCTGCGAGTATCTGCTGTTCAGTAAGTTGTCAGCTATATTCTTTAAGAAGTTGCGTCTGCTGTCTGTGTTGTGGACCGCGATCGTGATAGTGTTTACTTCGGGAGCGGTCTATGCCGCTCCCGAAGCTGTATCATCAGACGCCACGCCGCAGGAGATAAAACTTGGCGATAAAGTGAGCGAAGAAATAGAGAAACGATTTACCGTCATAGTGAACCCGGTTTATAAGGCAAGGGTTGAGACAATCGTCAATCGCTTATTGCCATACATGGAGCGCAATCTGATCTACGATGTCAAAATAGTCGATGTAAAGGCAGTTAACGCATTCGCGCTGGCTGGAGGCAAGATATACGTTACGACCGCCATGCTCGACTTCGTCAAGACGGATATCGAGCTAGCAGGCGTCATAGCTCACGAGATGGTTCACGCCGACAGGAAACACGTCATAACACAGACCGCCCGCAACAACAGAATGACGCTGCTCGCCATAGCCGCCGCCATTGCATCCAAGGGAGAGGGCGCCGCGATAATAGCCGCCAATGCCCTGCAGGTTGCTGTAATGGGCGCCTACAGCATAGATATTGAGTGCGAGGCTGACGCATATGGCATAGATGCCCTGACGCGCGCCGGATACAACCCGGTGGGCATGCTGACTCTTCAGGAGCGACTGAAGGAGGAGAGCATGAAACACGCGTACGTCGACCCCGGCATATACCAGACTCATCCGGAGATCGACGAGAGGATCGACGCGGCACATACTTACATGGAGAAACACGATATACCTGTCAACAGAAAATATGCCCTGGGGAACCTGCGCACAGGCGTCGAGGTCCGTTCAGGCGATCTCGCGCTCGTCATAGATGATGAGCCGGTGTGGCTGGGAATGGACGACGAACAGACCAGGTCGCTCTTCTCACGCGTGAGTTCTGATCTGTGGGATTTTCTTCAATTGGAGACTGTGCCATACGACGTAAGAGTCGATGGAGACGGCCCGGACGAGACATTTTTAATAAAAAGCAGGCAGATAGCGAGGAGCATCGAACTGCCCTATGGGACCGAACCGCTGACAAAGCTAAGGGAGGGTGTTCATGGCGCTCTGTCGCGCGCCCGGAACTCACATCCTATGGCCGACTACTACAAATGATCGCACAAGCTCATGCAATGCGTCATAACTCCAGGACCGCGCCAGCCAACGCTGCGCCCGCGATGTAATAGACAGGATGCCTGTTGTATTTACGCATAAGATAGCAGACCGCGCAAAAAAGTAACATTTGCCTGCAGCTGAATATGTCTGTTAGCCTACCGCTCTCCTCGTAGCCCTTGACATCGAGGAGAGTAATTTTAACGATGCCCAACGCGGCTGATGCTATAAGGGCTGTCACAGCCGGACGCACACCGTAAAACGCTGCCTTTACAAATCTATTTTCCTTGAAATGGTCCAATACCTTTACTATCGACGCAACTATCAGCACGGATGGGATAAGAAGCGAGACCGTAGCCAACACGCCCCCAAGGACTCCTCCCGCAGCATAGCCGGCGTATGTCGCCATGTTAATTCCTATCGGCCCAGGGGTGGACTCCGAAATGGCTATCATGTCCACCAGCATCTCACGGGTGAACCAGGGATAATTATCCGCTATCTGATAGAGAAACGGCAGGGTTGCAAGTCCGCCGCCGACGGAAAATAGTCCCACCTTCAAAAATTCATATATAAGTGTGAGATAAACCATCAGAGACGGCCTCGCTCTCTTTTCAACGCAACACCTGTCAACGCTCCGGCAACGACCGGTATTATCGGAGAGATGTCGGCGAATGTGAAGACAGCTAGCGCGATCAGAAAAATGACGACGCAAACCGAATCTTTAACGCATCCCTTCCACATCTTTATCGCGGCGTCTGCAATAAGTGCGGATACGGCAACCCTGATGCCGTTAAAGGCGTGACGGATAATCTCGAGGTCCAAAAAATTCCTGATGAATATCGCTATCAATAAAATTATGATGAGCGAGGGGCACGCGATGCCAAAAACAGCGGCCAAAAGCCCTGGAATCCTCTTTACCTTATAACCTATGAGCATCGAGGTGTTCGCGGCAACTATACCCGGCAGGCTCTGGCTTATAGCGTAAAAATCTATTATCTCCTCCCCTGTCGCCCAGCCCAGTTTTTGAACTATATCCCGCTGGAGAATCGGCAGCATCGTGTATCCGCCACCGAAAGTAAGCGTCCCTATCTTAAAAAAAATCATAAATATTTTAGCTAAATCCGACATCCCCACAAACACCCTCGCAATTCGTTTTGTTCATTCGGCAGCTCGAGTCTCTGCCTGAGCTCACTTGATAGTCGTATTTGTTTTTTATCTCAGGCGCTCTTTCTCTCCAATATCGCTCTAAGCGCTCCAGCCCTCTTATCCTGTTCAGCTGGCGCCACAAACCAGTCGCACAGTATCACCTCTATTATGTCTATTATCTTGCGAGCCTCGGCGTAGGTTATCTCCGCTATAACCCTCACGTCGTCCTCCGGCATAGCCCTGAACCTTCCCATCCTGCGAACGCTTTCGAGAGCCTCGATAACCTCCTGTTTCACGGTTCCGCTCACGCTCGACAGAGTCTTTATCTCGTTCTGAAATTTCCCCGGCTTGAGTTTGAATTTTTTCCTGACCATACTCTGCAGACACCTGCGCGCATAGGTCGCGGACGCTGACGGGCTCACTCCAAGAAGCCTGCACGCCTCATCGTAATCCCTGAAAATTACCTCCGGAACTTCCGCCACCTTGAACTCAGGTTTTCCGCCGACGTCACGCGGCAGAATACGTTCGGAGAAAAATACACCTGAGATATCGTACCCCATCCTGTTGCGATCCCCCTCTATTTTCCCCTGCGCCGACACTGGAATCATTCCGGCGTCGACCGAAACCTCAATTTTTTTGCACGCTATGTGCGGGCAGATATATATCACAGAGTGCAGCGCTATATTTCCGCCAGGGTCCGAAAAGAGGTTGGAGTATACGTTCTGGCCGAGAATGGCCTGATACATATATCCGCAGTACGGACACCTGTGCACGTTCTCGATCTTCATTGCGGTCACCCCCCGGCTGATATTTTGAGCTGCAGAACACAGACGGCGCTGATACGCCTGCGGAGCAGATGATAGACATGACAATATCACACTGCCATAATTTTATTATCGACTGTAATACTGCATTTACTGAGCAAAGCAGGTTAATCGACCATAACCTGAAAGTCCGGCTCGGCATCCTCCTCTTTTACGATGAAGAATACTGAGCGAAATATCCCGAAAACACCTCTTTGCGCATCTTTTATATCTTTGGTATTATATCAATTTTTAGAATCAAATAACATCGAGGATGGAGGTTGGGAACATGAGGAAAGAATTTTTCAGTTACGCGATACCATCTGTCATATCCATGTGGCTCTACTCGTTTTACACGATGGCCGACGGATTCTTCGTGTCTCATGCGGTCGGGCCGATGGCGCTCGCGGCAGTCAACATCTCCATGCCTTATGTCAACTTCATATTCGGGCTCTCCATACTCTGCTCCGCTGGAGCGAGCACAGTCATATCGATATACCTGGGCCGGGGGGAGATAAAATCGGCCCGGGACGCGTTCATGACCAACCTGGTGGTCCTCCTCTTTATATCATTTCTGGTTACGCTGATCTCCCTCCTCCTTAAAGACGAGATATCGACGCTGCTCGGGGGAACTCCAAACCTGCACGCGGACGTGAGCGGCTATCTTGGAATTATATTCATATTCGACACGTTTTTCATAATTACGTATTTTCTGGAGGTAATGACTCGGGCCGACGGACACCCACGGCTCGCCACCATCTCCGTGGCCCTGGCCGCTGCCGCTAACATAGCGCTGGACTACCTGTTCGTCATGAAGTTCGGGTGGGGTGTGAAAGGCGCCGCATTTGCCACCGGTATTGCCCAGGCGCTGTCGGCCTCTTGGCTCATCGCTCATTTCAAATGGGGCAGGACCAAACTTGGATTTGTCCTGTTCAAATTTAGCAAGTCGTTCATAATACGGGGAGTCGGGCTCGGAGTTGGCGACTTCGTGACGGAGTTCTCCGTCGGGGCGATGATATTTATTTTTAATAAAACTATTTTAAGGGTAATCGGTGAAACCGGCGTGGTGAGCTTCACGGTCATGGCTTATGCCACAACCCTTGTGGTAATGACCATGAGCGGGATAGCTCAGGGGATGGTCCCGCTTGTGAGCTATCACCATGGAAGACGCGACGATACTGTATGCCGGAGACTTCTCAGACTGGCGCTATGTACCTCTTTGGCCTGCGGCGTCGGATGGTTCGTGTGCATGGAGATATTTACAGGCACATTCGTCTCCGCCTTCATCAATCCGCTGAAGGACTACGCGCTATACGCTGACACGGTAAGATTCTTCAGAATTTACGGAATATCTTTCATATTCATTGGAATCAACGTTACGCTGGCCTCCTACTTCTCAGCGGTAGAACGGCCGATATACGGGATAATACTCTCATCGAGCAGAGGGTTGACAGTTGCGGCGATCACACTGTATGTTATGTCCTCCGCGTTCGGAGCAACCGGGATATGGCTGTCCCCTGTCGTTTCAGAGAGCGTTTGCGCATGTATAGCATCCGCGATATTAGGGAAACTCTGATTTATAGTTAGAGGCCTAAAGGGTAAAGATTAAGACCCCGATTATTACTGCATTCTCAATGGCTAAAAGATGTTTTCACGATTTAATCAGTGTTTCCTTAGCGCTTCTGGCGAACAGGAAATCACCCGATCATTCGCTTGCAGGCGCGGACGGTGTTTCGGACAATCAATGTTGACGTCACCGCTCCTATGCCTCTGGGCACCGGCGTCGCGGCTCCGGCTACGCCGGATATGGACTCGAAGTCAGCGTCTCCGCATATGCCGCCCTGCCCGTCGTCGTTGATACCGACGTCTACGACGACAGCCCCTGCTTTGACATAACGCGCGTCGATCATTTTGGCTCGCCCGATTGCGCAGATCAGCAAGTCCGCGCCGCCGGCTATGGACGGTATGTCGCGCGTCCTCGAGTGACAGACTGTGACCGTACAGTTAGCGTCGAGAAGCAGCAGGGCAAGAGCGCGGCCAACCACCATGGAGCGTCCGATGACGACGGCATTAGCCCCCTCAAGCGGAACGTTGTAGTGGAACATAGTTTCCATCACAGCCTCGGCCGTACAGGGAAGAAACCCGGCGAGCGAACGGTCGAACACGGCAGCGGACCCAGCCGGACCTATGCAGTCCACGTCCTTAGCCGGCGGCAGCGCGCTCTTCAGTGAGGATATGGATATCTGGCCCGGCATTGGCCGAAAAGGGAGAATCCCATGAACCGAGTCATCTCTCCCCAGCTCCTCGATTTTTTTCAGCATCTCCTCCTCCGAGGCTGAGCCCGGCAGCGCGCACGTCTGAGTGCCCACGTTAAGGGAGCGGCATACTTTAATGATCGCGCGCTCATACGCGATATCGTCAGCGCGGTTTCCAATACGCAGAGTCGCGAGCTTCGGCGTTACACCCATGTCGGATAACCGTGACACATCCTCCATTACGCCGGATGCAATGGCGTCTGCCACAGGCCGACCGGTCATTAAAATAAATTTTTCATTCATTGGTCTTCCCCCATAAAATATTTGGTATATTATTCAAGAGTTAAAATTATACACTCAATACTTCATACGAGGCGGCATCATTTGCTGGATAAATGCCGCAAAGTCATGTGGAGCGGACATTTTAGACCGTTCAATCGGAGCGTCAATTTCGAAAACAGGGAGTGTATGATCTTGTCAAGGGATAAACCGTCCAGGAACAAGACAATAGATATTTTTAAGATCGAAAATTTGGGCGCATACGCGGTCAAACTCAGGATTTTCCTCGTGATGTTGTGTCTGGCGGCATACATCCCTCTGATGCCGGTGAATTACTTCACGATAACTGACGCCGGCGGAACCCTTCTGGCGTCCCCCGTCACAAACGGGGCCTCGTTCATAACGAGTTACATACACTCGGTTCAGCTATCTCCAGTCATTGACGATTACAGGTTCGTAAACGGTCTGATATGGGGGTGGGAAGAGCGCACTCAGTCACACAACGCGGGACTTCCATCGACAGCGCCAGAGCACGGCAAACTTATAATGAACCCTCCGTGGATGATAACGCGGGGAGGGAGAGCCTCGCACACCGCCATCTTTCACAGGGTGGGCAGCGACAAGCTGGGGCGCAACACCTGGCGGCTGCCGCCATTCGCTGAGATAAGCGCGTTTGAAATATACCCGTCTGCCAGAGTTTCCCTCTCCGTTTCAATAAGGCGCCTGATCGACTCACCGGTAGTCGGGTTTAAATAAATCAATAATATAAAAAATATATTCCAGCGACTGTGAAGCAAATAGGGGTAATCAGATCAGTTCTTCCGGATGTTGCGTATACCCTGCCGAGCGGTCGTATCATGAAGTATGAGATCGATACGGCGATAACAAATTTGGCCGCAAAATCGGCGGCGAGCAACAGAGGCGGCTTCACGACAAATAACAGGATGCGCGCTGTCGGAAAAAATACAATAGCCAAAAATGAGCAGTAGGAAAAATCCAGCATCGACCGGCTCCAACCCGGCTTCATCTCCGTGAGCTTCGTCCGACCGCGCTGATTCTGAAATATGAGGCGCCCCCTGTCATCGGGAAAATACGCCTGAGAGTACGACATCGCCAAACTGACAAAAAACATGACCATAGCAGTCACAAGCCTGATATCTGACCTGTCGCTGACGACAAGTATCGCGGACATCCCCTCTATGCCGGGGATGCCTCCGGGTATCCCCTCGTTTGAGACAAATACTTCGAGCGCGGACACCACCGCAGCCATATTCAGAAAAATAACTAATAGCCGCCATATTCCTCGCGGCATTCCGCTATCCTCGTGAAAGAAGAACGCGAGCGCGGCAAATGGAAACCAGAGACAGGACGGCGAGCCGGCGCGCTCAAAAAAACCAAGGTAAGAGAGCGGCGCCGCGCCGCTCCAAGGCAGAGCCAACGTCGAAACGAGAGCGGCTGAAAATGAGGCTGACGCGCGAAAACTGAAGCGCCGCGGAACACATTCACGCTTTGACAGTCCCGATAACGGCGCCGAGACAGCGAGCATCAGCGCAAGATACGACACAAGGGCCGATATTTTCAATTTGCGCTCAGGTACTCCGCGAGCTGGGACATGGAGACGTTGCCGCCGCTGATCAGCGCGACCACGCGCCGTCCCTTGAATTTATCGGGCAGCGCCCCGCTCAGGATAGCGGAGAGCGACACCGCGCCGGTCGGCTCAGCCAGCAGCTTGCAGCGCTCCAGCATCAGACGCTGAGCGCTGAGAACATCTCCATCCGTCACAGTGAGCATGTCGTCGACGTATCTTTGCACCACCGGGAAAGTCAGCTCACCCGGAACAGTCGTCCTTATTCCGTCCGCCACTGTGTTTATATCCTCGAGGGCTGTCCTCACACCTGCCCGAAACGATATGCCGGTGCTGTTGCTCCCGTCCGGCTCCACTCCAAAGACCGACGCGCCCGGATTTTTTTCCTTGATTGCCGTGGCAACCCCTGAGATGAGGCCACAGCCGCCAGTTGGAACAATGACCGCCGCGACATCCTCCAAATCCTCCATTATTTCAAGCCCGACACTCCCCTGTCCCGCCATGACGCACGGGTCGTCGTAGGGCGGCACAAATGTGAGCCCGCGCTCCGCACTCATCTCCTTTGCGAGGGATATCCGCTGATCTGATGTAGTTCCGCAATAAAGCAATTCCGCTCCATATCCCTTTATAGACGCAGCTTTGGCGGCGGAACCACACTCAGGCATTATCACAGTCGCGTCATATCCGCGCATACGGGCGGCGTACGCAACGGCCTGACCGTGGTTGCCGGATGACGCCGTTATTACCCCCTTGCGCCCATCCTCAGGCGACAGAGAAAATACTTTATTGCACGCGCCCCTTATCTTGAATGACCCTGTTTTTTGAAGATTCTCAAGTTTTAGGTAAACCTTAACCCCTGAGATTAAAGTGAATGTCCTCGAATAAATCAGAGGAGTACGGTGAATGACGCCAGAAATTCTCTCCCGCGCGTCGAGTACATCGCTCAAAGAAATCGCAGTCACTGCATAAAACCCCCATGCTATAAAAAATTGCAGGCCCATCTTTGAATGAGACGGGTCTGCAATATTGTACTACCTGCGGGACTATTTTTGCGTTACGTCCGATTAATTAATCTACCTTCAAACCAGCTTCCTTGAAGTACTTCGCAGCGCCGGGGTGCAGAGGAGCGGTCAGTCCGTCAAGCGCCGTCTCGAGC
>JAISRE010000151.1 GCA_031273805.1 Synergistaceae bacterium
AATTATATCAGGTAGGTCTTTCGGAGTAAACAAGCGTAAATAATCAAAACGTACAGACACAGGACCGCCAGAGGACCGTGGGCTCCGCCCACACCCGCCAGGAGGCAGTGCCTCCTGGCGGGTGTGGGCGGAGCCCGCGGTTCTTTGTCTGTGCGTTTTGATTTTTTACGCTTGTTTACTCCGAAAGACCTATCTGATATAATTTGATATCATATTATATCGGCGAGGTGACGGCTGTGGATGCCAAGCTCTTTGCGCGCATGTTCTCGGGCTCTCGCATGAATGACTTCAAGAAACTTCTGAGGCTGTACCGGCCGGAGGATGTGGAGGAGTTCTCCTCCCTGCTCAGGGAGGGCTTCTGCCGAACTCTGCCGATTTTGGACTCCGGCGGAAACCCGATATTTTACATCGAGGGGAGGGCTCGCCTCAGCGCCTCGGCGTACAGGGCGCTTCTGCTGCCCTATGAGGAAACCGTGCCGTCCGTTCGGGAGGAGTTGGAGGAATCGCGCGCGACTCTGTCCCTGGACGGCATAATATACGGGCGCGATGCCACCCCCGCGTCGGACCGGGATGAGGCGGACCGCGAGGAGAGACTGCGGGGTGTCCGGCGCGGAATCGAATTTATCGGCGACATCTCGCGCGGCATAACTGTGGAGAACATCTACAAGCTGTACACGATAGCGGTCGGGGGCCCTCTTCAGCACGGAAATTATTACAGGCACGGCGAGCCGCGCTTGCGCTCCGGCGTCCCGCACTCGCAGCTCCCTCGCTATATGAGGAGGCTCGTCGCCTTCATAGGATCCGAGGAGGGGGATAACGACCTGCTGAAGGCGGCTGCCATACACTTCTACATGGCCTATCTGCGCCCGTACTTCGAGGGCAGCGGAATCATGGCCAGGCTGGCGCAGGCGTGGTATCTGTCCCGCCGCGGATATCCGTCCGCGCTCAACATCCCCATCTCCGGCGCGATAGCCCGGAGCTCCCGGAGGTATCGCCACGCCACGGCTATGACGAGGAGAAACTTCGCGATCTGCGGGGTGACGGACATAACCAGCGTCCTTGCATACTTCGCGGATAACGTCTACAATGTGCTCCCTGCAGGGGGCGGCAGGAGCGCGAATGCCGATATATACAGGACCGCCCTTGAGGAGGGGCGGGTCACGGAGAAGGAGAGGGACCTGTGGGACTTCGTCCGCTCCGCCTACGGGATATCCGATTTTTCCACCAAGAGACTCGAGAAGGATTTCGGACATGCCGCCTACGCCACCATCAGGGGGTTCGTCATGAAGTTCGAGAGGATGAAGCTGCTGTCCTCGAAAAAATTCGGGAACAGGGTGAGGTATCGCGTGCGGTGAATCGGCCGGCCCGTCACGCGCTGAGGGCGTATCCGAAAATTTTTTGGCGCCCGCCGTGATCGGGCGGCTCCGCTCGAAGTTCGATATGTGGCGGAGCAATAGTCGTCATAATCACTAATCTACTCTTTGCATTATTGGGCTTATAATATAGAATAATCTCAGCAGATGAGTCGATGAGTGTTGCTGGATTTTAATTTTTGAGCAGGAGAAAACAGAAAACCGGGGAGTGATAGTCATGTCAGCAGCGGACGAGAAAATATTGACCGAGGTGGGGACGAACGAGTGGCAGGTTGTCGTTTTCCTGCTTGGCAATCAGTACTTCGCAATAAATGTCGACAAGACGAGGGAGATTCTGAGGTGGCCCGGGGTGCGCGACGTGCCCCAGACTCATCGGGCGATGAAGGGTATCACTACGATCCGCGGCGAGGTCATACCGCTGATAGACCTGCGAACTTATCTCGATATAGAGCCGGGAGTTGAGCTTGAGGGCAGCAAGCTGATAGTGGCGGAGTTCAACCGCATGAAGCTGGGATTCGTCGTCGATGCGGTCGACAGGATTTACCGGATCAACTCAGACGAGCTGGATGCGTCGCTCACCGGAACGTTCTTGGGCGACAACGCCCTCTACGTCATCAAGCGCGAGGGGCGCAACATACTTCTGCTCGACTACGAGAGAATCGTTCAGGTCGTCAACCCAACGCTCGCCGATCAGTTCAAGCTCGACGACAAGGATCTCTCCTCCGAGGTCAAGGGCAGGCTGGGCGACCCCGATTCGTACAAGATCCTGGTGGCTGAGGACTCGCCTCTCATCCGCAAGCTCATACAGAACGCGCTGGCCACGGGAGGGTTTCATAACTTAGAGATGGTGGGACACGGAAAGGCGGCGTGGGACCGCCTCGCGGAGGACGGGGAGGAGTTCGACATCCTGCTCACGGACATTGAGATGCCGAAGATGGATGGGCTCACCCTGACTCGTCGGGTCAAGGAGGACAAGAAGCTGTCGCACATCCCGGTCATCGTGTTCTCGAGCGTCATGGCGGACGACATAAAGCGCAAGGCTCAGAGCATTGGAGCGGACGCCCAGATCACGAAGCCGGAGATGCACAAGCTGCTCGAGACGGTGATAGATCTTCTGCAAAAGAGCTCTGCAAAAGCAAAGAAAGAGACGGTTCATTAGGAGTATCGACATAGAGGGAATATTTAACGGCGTAACCCGCCTCCCGTATTGGAGCCAGAACATGGAGTTCGATATCGAGATGTGGGTGCCGTACAGGTGCGATTTCAAACCAATAACTACGAACTCGCTCTTCAGCGACGCGCTGGGGCATATCGCGGAGATGGCCATGCGTCTTGAGAGTGAGTTTCTTTATATGGAGTGCGGCGGCGCATGTCCAGTTGGTACTCTTGTGCCTGAAAACCTGATACGCCCGCACACGACCAGCGAGGGCGGCAATTTTGCCATGGTCTTCTCCTACTCCAGGGGCATGGAGCGGGTGCTGTACGGGCTGGTCGAGAACAAGGAGGAGTTCGGGGTCGGAATAACAGTGTGCGGCATCTGGAAGAGCTCTATCCTGCTGGAGGAGTGCAAGGTGCTGGTGGTGGCGAGCGGTTCTCCCATGTTCGACGTGGACGAGTTTCTGGATTCTCTGGGCCTCGCGCTCTCCACCGAGGGCAGGCCGGATGGCTCCAATGTTCCGTACTTTGCTGAGAAGTTCGGCTACAGGAGGTTTTCGATACCTTACGAGACGGACAACGTCATTGACCTTCAGATATCGCACCTGCTGATGAAGTTTGAGTTCGATGAGACGAGGCGCTTCGTCGGGTCGCAGCCCGAGCTGTCCCTCGATAATTTCTGAGCGGCCCGTCCGAATCCGGGGGGAGTGGAACAGATGACCTATGATATAGGGCCGCGCCCGGCGTCTACGTCGTTTGGCGATGCAGGCCTCGCTGACGCCTTCACCGGCGGGGAAGTGCCTCCGAGGTCGGCGATTCCGGAGGAGTTCAAGTGGAGGCTGTCCGACATATATACAAG
>JAISRE010000015.1 GCA_031273805.1 Synergistaceae bacterium
TCTGAGACTCGTTGAGTCCCTGGCTTATCAGGAACTTCGCTATCATGTCGCCGCCGAACTTTCCGGCCGCCCACGCCGTGAGAACGCTCAAACCTTCGCACTCCGGGAGCGCCAGCCACGCGTTCTGTCCACAGCCCTCGATTTCACCGGACACAAGGAAGTATGTCAGCGAGAAGTTCGTGGTGCACCATACGTAGGAGTCCTCGTTCGGCTCGCCGGTCTTGTAGATGCCGGGCTCCATCTGTATGGGCTTCTGCGGGTCGGTGAAGATATTCTGGCGAAGCGTCATGATCGTTGAGATCAGGGCGATGTCCAGTTTTGGGAATACGACGACTCCTCCGTATTTGCAGACCTCGTTAGTGGACTCGCGAAGCACGTTGTATATGTTATCGTCCTCAATGAAGTGGAGGAACGAGTACCCCATTGTCTTGATGTTCTGAAGCGCCGCGCGGCGCGCGACTGTGTTGAGCTGGAAGCGCTGAGCCAGGGAGTCTGCGGGGATGCCGAGCAGAATATCGTTGAAACCGCTCTCCTTTATCTGACCTGTGATCTCAGCTATTTCGTCCAGAGTGGCGCCCGTTACGCCCAGCACAAGACCGTTTTCCTGCGCGGCCTGCGCGAGCTCCAGCGCGCTCTCCTTGACGCTGTTCACTATTACTCCGCCGTTGTCCTTTATCAGCGCTGCCGCTTCCTTGGCTGTGGCCGCGTTTTTGGCGCGCACTATGATCGGACTTCCCGAAGCTGCCGCGATCTTGACGGCATCCAGGTATTTCTGCGAGTCGTCCTGCATCTGAGTGATGGCTATGGCGCCAATCGTCAGGATCTCACCGACGCGCTCGAGGACATAGCCCTTGATCTGATCGACCTTATCCTTCAGTCCGTCGTCCGTGTCGTCGATGTTGACCGCCAGGATGGTCTGATTGAAGAACGTCTTCTCATGACGGTAGAGATACAGCTCTCCTCCAACCTTGTTCGGACCGATCGACACCGTTTTGACCGGCGGCTCGCTGGCCGCGCCGAGAATGGCCTTCGCTTCGTCGGAGGCGTATGGACACTCGGAGAGTTCCGCCTTCTTGCCGGCCAGCTTCATTGCAAAGGCCAGGCAAGTGTTGGAGCCGCACTCCTTACAGTTTGTCTTGGGCAATAACTTCTGAATCTGCAGTCCAGTCAATGCCATAATTCGCTACCCCCTTGCCCCATCGATCAGCGCGTCGATGGTGTGCTTAATTTGAATCGCCGCCTCTGGATGGTACATAATGACGAGATCAGCGCCCGCGTACAGGTAGGCCTGAGCTGAGGCGAACTCGAGGGCTGCTATGCGATCTTCCACCTTGCCCCACGCCGGGAAATCCGACTCTGGAGCTTTGGCTTCCTTGATCTTGCCGGTCTCAACGCCTGTGGAGACCACCATCGGAGCGGAGAGCATCGGCTCTCCATCGAGCGCCGTCACCCGGATACGCTCCATGACAGAGTATGTGTACTCGACTCCATAACCCAGAGCGCTGGTTGTCGGGTCGATCACTATGTTCTGCTTCGGGAAATCCATGTTAGTGAGCAGTATGACCATCTGTTTCGCTATGTTGACGTCGATCGGCGACTGAGCGACCAGTGAATGCCCATACGCCATCGCGACACCGGCTATGGTCTTGTAATTGTCCTGTTCGACCCAGTTCAGGAGCAAGTTTTCACCCGCGAACGTCTGGGCCACTGCTTTCATGACCTCATTGTGCTTGTCGTAGTGCGAGTGGCCCGTGATGATGAGCGGCACTTCGACTGCCTCCAAAATGGAGCCCACCAATTTTACAGCCTCATCGGCGGACTTGTTCCCCTTCTCGGGATGGGTTCCGACGAGCGAAACGCTCAGCAGGTCCGCGCCGTATTTATTGACGCACGCGCGCGCCATCTCCACAGGGTCGTGCAGGAGATCTTTGCCGTAGATGTCCATAAGGACAGGCGGGTACTTATCTGTAATGTTGTCAAGGACCTCCAGAGCGACAAGCGGTTTGTGCGGCATATTGCCCTCCCAGAGATGGAATGGTTTCGTCGTCTCGCCGCCTATGACGTAGGTCTTTTTGCGCGTTCCGCCCTCATCCTTGGTGTTGCCCAGCTTGACCTCCCAGATCGGAGAATCGCACTTATCATGCCTGACAGCGAAGGATTTAATTGCGCTCACTATCTTCTTGGCGGGAACAGCTGAGGGCTCTGCGGGTTTATCTGCAGCAACTGCGCCTGCGCCCGCAGCAGATGGAAGAACGGCGCCCTCCGCGCCAAGGAACTGCACGGATAGCGTGTTGATGATGCTGCCGACGACCTCCTTGATCAGTTCGCCGCGGACCTCGGCCTTGAGTTTCTCCTTGAGCTCCTCGACGCTTGCCGCGTCGACGGATATCCCCTTGACCTCCTCTTCCTCGGCCTCCCCTTCCTCAGTCACTCTGGTTGGGAGCGGCGGCAGCCCGTCGTCATCCTCGCTCTGAGCGAATTCCGCCATGTCAGTCATATCGAGCGCGGGGTGTCCGACCTTCTCCATGAACGCCCTGACCTCCTCAGCGGTGGTGGCCATCGTCTCGTCAGCTATTTTGTCAAAGAAACCATCCAGGTTCTGCTCCTTGAAGCGTTTCTCTATGTCCTCGCGCAGAGATTCCTTCAGTTCCTTCGGCATCCACACGAGACGCGCGTAGCCGCCCTCTGCGAAGAGGAACTTGCGTGAGGTCAGGAAGACCTTGCCGACTCCCATGAAGCCCGGGGTCTGGGCGCCGCCGCCGACGTTGCCGGCGAGCGCGGAGAACGACATACCGACAGGCGTATCGCCGAGGAATTCGCGGTTGACCACCATGACGCCGTTGCACTCCGGGAGATAGGCGCAGATGGCCTCGAAGCAGCCGCAGCTCGTCATAGGCCTGTCCATAATCGAGTACGCGCAGAAACCTGTCACAGTCTTATGGCTGTTGGTGTATGCGTACTCGTTGACTCCGGTCCAGATTCCCTTGACCGGATCGAGGCACTCGCCCTTCTTGACAGGCTGGTTGCCTCCGGTCTCGTCGATCTCGTACGCGGCCTTGCCGTCCAGCCAATTATACGCGCCGCAGAGGCCGAGGCGCTCCGGTGTTATGACGCAAACGTGGTTAGGCGCAAAGGCCTGGCAGAGCAGGCAGGAGTAGAAGATATCCACCGATTCGTCCGTCATGGCCTCGACGCGCTTGTTCCTGAACGCGTAGGTTTCGCGCGCTATCTTCTGACGGCGTTCGACCTCGTCAGGGTCTGTCACGAGCGTGACCTTGACCTTGTCGACAATCGCCGGGTAATCGTCGTGGAACTTCGCGTGAATTATCTTTCCGTAATCCTTGATGCGAAGGCCTTTTTTAAAGCCGTCATTCGAGATGCGCGTCCAGACTATGTCGCGCTGGCCCATGTGCCATATGCCCTCAGCGCCGTTCACGAGATGGTGAATCTGGCGCTCCAGGATTGGCTCGAAGTCCGGCTGCATCTTGCGACCGGCGACCTCGACCCATATGCCGAGAGGCAGCACTGAGCCCGGCTCGACCTCATCGACGTCCTTGCCTATCAGCTCGAACTCGTTGTCGTTGATGTCGTCGAAGTCAACGCTCGTCACAAACTCGAACGCAGCGGACTTGTTGCCGCCGAACTCGACGTAGGTGTCCTCCTTGCGAATGCGCTCACCCTCGAACGCCGCGCCGTACGCGACTGGTATCGGAACGTGAGTGACCTTGATTTTGCAGCCTCGTACCTCGAGCGCCTTTTCCACCATGGATTCGTAGGGAACGCTGGATACGACGTGTTCGTACGTGCAGACCCCGGTCGGGAGTATCTGCGGGATAGCTGTGTCAGCTATGACAGGAAATCCGTAGTTGATTGCGCCCGCTGCGGCGGAGTACTTCTCCTCGTCGACCTCGTCCAAAGCCAGGACGAACGCGAAAACCCTGTTCTTGTTGTACTTCAGGTTAGCGGCGTAATCTCCCGGCTTGACACCGCCGAACGACAGAGCTGTCCTGCTCGCGAACCCAAGAGCGTAGACAAGGGCCGATACATCACGACCGAACGGGACAAGGCGGGTCTCCCAACCGAGCTGAACGCCCTCTGCGGCAAGCTGTTCCGCGAACTGCAGGCCATTTGTGCTGCCGCCCATAAAGACGTAAAGGTTCTTCTGCTGAAGCTCCTTGGCTATCTTGACGGCGGTCGCGTTGTCAGGCGCGCGCCCCGTAATCGCAGCAAACCCAGGGGCGCTCCCGTCGACGAACTCGACCCCGCGCTCCCTCATTATGACGTCGTTCGCGGCGCCCAGCCAGATGCCGTCGACCGGGTTCGGGCCCATTATGTACTTTACGGCCTCTATAGCCTCACAGGCAAAAAGCGCGGCGGCTCCAGCGTCGAGAGTCTGGCCGAGATATGGAAGCCACTTGCTGTCGGGAACCCTTGCGGGAAGGAGATCGCGAGAGTATCTGACGATATCCTCGAGGTCCTGCAGAGTCTCCATCTTTTTTCCGGTGAATGAATATATTATAGGAAGATAATAGTTGGTGCTAGGGAACCCTATAGCCTGATCCGGTCCTTTTTCCCTAATCGCGTTCGTAACCGCCTCGTCAGCTTTCCTGACCCACTCGATGGCCCCGTTAATGGCGCTTGAACAGATAAGTTTGGACATTTACGCCACCTCTCTCCTGTCCTTCTGCTCCAGAAGCTTGCGCTCGTACTTCTTGTTAATGCCAAGCTTCTCACGTTTCTCATCCAGCACGGCGATAATACCTTTCGCTGCCTCGATCGGATCCTCTATAAAGTGCATTGAAGCGTTGAACATCTCTTTAACATCCTCCGTCAGGAACTTGTAAACGTTCTCACTCCCAGTGATGTGGAAGGGATGACCGATGAAGACGTCTATGCCTGTAGCCACACAGTAGCAGCTTATCGAGACCGCCTTCTCGCTCATGAGCTCGGGACAGACGCCGGCAGCGGGCAGACCCGCTATGGAATCTCCGAGCCCTCCCTCTTTGACTATTTCTGTGCAGGCCTCCAGTATCCTGGTGTTGTCCACACAACTGCCCATGTGCAGCACGGGCGGGATACCCACCGCCTCGCAGACCTCTTTCAGCCCCGGCCCCGCGTACTCGAGTGCGGTCTCCGGAGTGAGTTTTCCGTCCTTACCGGAGGCTATGGCGCAGCATCCGGTCTCGACAACCAGTACGTTGTTCTTGACGAGCTCCTTCACCAGCTCGTTGCAGTACCAATCCGTCTTAAATTTGGGGTTGTTGCAGCCGACTATACCGACGACTCCCTTTATCCTGTTCTGGATAATGGCGTCGTTCAACGGGCGGAAGGACGCGCGGAACCTGCCGCCTAACATATACTTGATCTCGCGGACGCTGAAACCAGCTATGACGGTCTCCTTCTTGTCCGGTATCTTTACGTTTTTGCTGTCGCGATTCTTGAAGTTGTCGATGGCCATCTTCACCAATTCTTTGGCGCATTCGAGAGCGCGGACCTCGCTGAATTCATAAGCTATGGCCCCGATCGTCTTCGCCATTTCCGTGGTGCCTACGATCTTCGTGTGATAGTGTTCCGCGACAGTCGGAAGCGACGGCATGATGCACTGCACGTCGACGATCATCATCTCGACAGCACCGGTCACGAGCGCCAGTTCCTGCTGCAGGAAGTTGCCGGCGATGGGTATGCCGTGACGCATAAGTATCTCGTTCGCGGTGCAGCAGATACCGCCGACAGTGACGCCCTCAGCGCCTGCGGCCTTTGCGTACTCGATTATCTCAGGGTCCTTTATCGCTATGGCTATCATGTCGGAGAGAGTTGGCTCATGTCCGTGGACAAGTATGTTTACGTTCTTCTCCTCAAGTATGCCGAGGTTTACCTCAGTGCGGAGCGCCCTTGGCGTTCCAAACAAAATGTCGGACGCCATCGAAGCGATGCGGGAGCCGCCCCAGCCGTTCGATATGGACTGGCGGAACGCGTGCATCAACAGGTTCTTATAGTCATGGTCAACGCCCATGTGGGTGCGATGCATGGCTTCGACGCACATCCTGTCAATTCCCTGCGGCAGAATGCCCAGATTCGACCAAGTGGTTCTTGTCTTCTGAGGAGCGAGTGAAACAGTCTGAATCGTCTCCTCCTGAGAGGTGAAGTCACTTATAAAAATGTCGGCCAGCTCACGGAGCACGTCCTTCAACTCGCGATCTTCGGTCTCTATTCCGTACAGCTTCGCTATCTCCAGGACAGCCTGCGGGTCTTTGATCTCGTAACCCACTTCCTTGCCGTGCGCAATCTCCTTGAGGAGAAGCGCAACGTGCCTTCCGTGGTCGGAGTGCGACGCGGTCCCGCCGGTAACCTCTCTCAGGAAGTTTCTGGCGGCTATCGTGTCGGCGTCAGCGCCGCAGACGCCTCTTGGCGACTTCGGGGTGATGCGGCACGGACCCATGTAGCATATTTTACAGCACGTGCCCTCTTTGCCGAACTTGCAATGGTTCTTCTGCGTTTCATAGCGATCGAAACATGTTTCGATACAATCAAGACTTGCTTTTTCAAGCATCTCTACCGATGCAAAATCATCCGCCTTGTCTGAAAATACAATTTCAGTTGCCATAAATTTAATACCCCCCAATGCTCTTCATTTAACTAAGTACATTATTTTGTCTGTTAGCTGTTATTTGATAACTTCCGATATGAGCTCCAAGATCGTTCTGTAGATTGGGTTGGAACCGGATACTTCCCAAACTGGTCTTGACTCCTCGGCCAGCCGGGCAATCTCTTCGTCGTATGGCAGCGCTAATATTTTTTGCGCTCCCGTGCTGTTTTGAACCCGCACGGCCGATTCAGGCAGTTCACCCCCTCGTGTGCGATTTACAAGCAAAATCAGCTTTCTGAATCCAACCCCCATCTCGCGCACGAGGCTATATAGCCGCTCCAGAGTGTTCATACCGGCGTTGGACGCGTCAGAGACCAACACCAGCACGTCCACCGACTGGACTATCCTGCGGGAGAGGTTTTCAAGCCCTGCCTCGTTATCCAGCACAACATAGGGATACTGATCTGAAAGCTCTTTGATGGCCATTTTTAGGACATTGTTCGCGTAACAGTAACATCCGGGACCTTCCGGTCTTCCCATCGATATCATGTCAAAACCGCTGCTCTCAACAAGGCCCTGCGCAATCTTCATCCTGAGCAGTTCCTGTTTGGATATTTTTTGAGCCTCTGCCTCGTCGCGGACTGTTTCACGCGCCGAGCCTATGGTGAAATGAATTTTTACTCCAAGCATATCGGCAAGACAGCTGTTAGGATCGGCATCAATTGCCAGAACCGGCGTCTTCCCAAGCTCCGTGAGGCTGCGGATAAACAGACTGGCGAGCGTGGTTTTTCCAACGCCGCCCTTTCCAGATAAAGCGAATAGACAGCTCATGTCTCCAACCTCTTTATTATTTCGGCGTACCCGCCGCGAGTTTCGTCGTCCTGAACGTCGTACGGACATACCCCGTCCCGGTCGGCGTTTTTGAGAACGTCTGTATATGGCAGGAACGCAACTATCTCCCTGTTCGGCAATGCCTCCCTTACAAAGGCTTTGTCGTCCTCTCCGGTAATTTTGTTTGCGACAAACAAAACCCTTTTGATTCTGATCTCCTTGGACATCCGCTCAACCAGCAGCGCGCAATCGATCGATCGCTGCCCTGGCTCCACCACTACGAGCATCGCGTCGACGCCCTGGGACGTAGCGCGCCCGAGGTGCTCTATGCCGGCCTCCATATCCATAATCAGCGTATCCCCTTTGAAGAGGATCAGATCATTGACCAGCGCGCGTATAAACGTGTTTTCCGGGCAGGCGCAGCCGCTGCCTCCAGCCTTTACAGCGCCCAATACAAGCAGAGACACTCCCCTGTACTTGTAGGCATAGTGGTCCGCTATATCGGATACTTCCGGATTCAGCCTGAACACCTGCCCGTACTGTCCAACCTTCGCGCCTGTGCGCTCCTCGATCAAATCTATCTGCTGGGAAATGGTGACGATGCGCTGCTGTTCGCGATGCGAAATCCCAAGAGAAGACGCCAGATTGGCATCCGGGTCGGCGTCGAGGGCCAGAACTCTGTCGCCGCGCTCTGCCTTCATCAACGCAATTATGGATGCTATCGTGGATTTCCCGACTCCGCCTTTTCCAGAAACAGCTATTTTCAACCGCATTCACCCTCGTCGTTATTTTTTTGTGAAATTTTAAGAAGGCTGATTTATCGTTAGAGGCCTAAAGGGTGAAGATTTAAACCCTTACGGCGCCTCTTGCTCTTAAACAGCAAAACGTCGCTTAAGTGAATCAATCAGCGTTTCCTTAAATGAAAAGCCGATTTATCGTTAGAGGCCTAAAGGGTGAAGATTTAAACCCTTACGGCGCCTCTCGCTCTTAAACGGCAAAACGTCGCTTAAGTGAATCAATCAGCGTTTCCTTAAAATTAACAGGCGCGATTTATTCAAAAACTAAACGGAGCGTCAGTACCCGTACTTGGACTTCATCCTCTTGGTGATCGCGTCAAGCGTCTCGAATACCTTGTCGGCCTCAGCGATCGAGAGAGAACCGGTTCCGCAGGACGGGGTGAGCACGGCCTGCTCGGTGATGACGCTCTTATCAAGCCCGGTCACTCCAGACAGCTTATCCATATTTCCCTCCAGGATTTCCTCAAGAGATTCTACAGACTCCTCCATGATCTTATTGGACGTGGGCACTATCCCCCACGCCAGGCATCTGCCCTTCTCAAGATGAGATCTCATATCATTTCCATACAATGAGACCGTTTCGCCGAATCCATACGCGTCAAAGTTGACCATGTCAACTCCGGCGTCGGTCAATATGCTCCACTCCGTGTTGCCGCAGCAATGGATCCCGGCGTACCCTCCGTCGGCGTGCACCGCGTCTATGACCTCGCTGAGATGTGAGACGACGTCGTCGCGCTGAACAGAAACATAGGTTGAGCTGCCAAAAGCGGAGAGAATTGGTTCGTCGATGAAGCAGATGATGTTTTCAGCGTACTCCTTGAATTTTTGTATCTGCCAGCGGCACTTCATCGCGATCGCCTTGATTATGACGTCGCGAAATTCCTCGTTGTAATAGATTGCACGCTTGTTCTCGTCGGTTATGGTGAGGGCGAAGCTGCACGGACCGGTGACCTGCACCTTGAGCCAGGGCAATTTTTTACCGTCGGCCTTGAGTTTTCTGTCAAGCGCGAAGAGCCCCTTCGAGAACTCTTCGGTTATCGCCATCGAGGAGCAGTCCCCGTTCCCCTCATCAGGATCCATCGCGGTCGTGTACGTATCGTAAAACGTCGCGAAATCCTCGGAATAATCCTTGGATGTGTCAAAAAACATGCGACCCTTGGCCTCGTCGATCACGACACAGGGTATTCCCTCGCTGTACTGAATCTCCATCTGCTCCCTCAGGCCAAAAAATGGAAGTTGGGGCCAGATAGGAGCGTTCTGAGACGCGAGTGCCACATCGACCGCGTGCGCCGGATTGTCATACGGCATACTGCCTATTGCAGTGCTTAAAAATTTGGGCTTCATAATTATACCTCCGCTATTTTTCTGTAGTTTGTACCAGCTACTTGAATCAGATTATCGCCTACGCCGCCTTTTTTTTGTTATACTCGTTGACAACTTTCTTAATTGCCGCAATATGTGCGGGCGTCGTTCCGCAGCATCCGCCTATGATGTTCGCTCCGGCCTTAATGAGAGTGTCCACCTGCGCCGCCATCATCTCCGGGGTCTCCGGGAACACGTCCTTGCCGTCGATGTTCTGCGGAAGCCCAGCGTTCGCGTGCACCAGGATTAAAGCGTCGGGATATGCCGTCTTCATCTCCTGCACGATCTCTATCATTCTTTCGATTCCGTTGCCGCAGTTCGTTCCAACGATATCTGACCCTGCGTCAAGAGCCGCCTTGACTGAGTCGACCGGTGAAAGGCCCATCATCGTTCTGTAAGTTCCCTGAATGGTTTTATCGAATGTGAAGGTGGTGATAATCTCCAGTTTCGTGTTTTCCTTTGTCGCCTTGATAGCGCAACAGGCCTCCTCGGCGTCGCTCATAGTCTCGATGCACACAGCATCCGCTCCGCCCTTTTCCAGCGCTATCGCCTGTACCTTAAACGCCTCGTAAAGCTCCTCCTCGGTGACTTCCTCCGTGACCAGCATCTTGCCGGTTGGGCCGATCGACGCGATGACGAATTTATCCCCCGCGCCCTTCCTGGACGCGCGAGCCGCAAATTCGTTGATCTCCGCCGCTCTATCCTGCAAACCGAAATGCTCCAGCTTGTAATAACTTGCCCCAAAGCTGTTTGCCTCAACCATATCCGCCCCGGCGTCCGCATAACTCTTCGCTATGTCCACTACTTCGTCAAAACGATTGACAGACCACACATCCGGGCATTCTCCAGCTTTCATGCCCTTGTCGTAGAGGAATGTCCCCCAAGCGCCATCTGAAACCAATACCTTACCTGTCCTTAGCACATCAACTATTTTACCCATGTCAAACCTCCTGCACTGTAATTAAAACAGCTACCACTTTTATGGTAGTGGTGAACCAGTATTTTTTTAAGGTCTATATAAGGTTCGATTCAAAAAGGCAAGATTAAACAGCAAAACACAATGATCGGTGGATATAGTATATTCAAACCTGATAGTAACGTATTGTAAAAATTGGTGCTTTTTGGCACAATTTTGCGAAAGGTGAAAAAAGCTCATAAAATCATGTAACAGCTTTTTATCGATTTTAAATCGGTAATCCTCACATGTCAAATACGTTTGTGAAAATTCGATTTCGAAGAGTACAATCACTACTATAAAAGGGTGTAAAATGTTCATAGCAGATATTTGACGAGGGAGGATAAAACGATGGGCAAGGGACATGAGCAGATCTACTCCATGATTCTGCCAAAGCTTGCGGAATGCGACATTGTCCAAAACGGGCTTCGCCTTGGGGCGACACCCGTCGAGAATGGGGTGCGGATAACATTTCTCGGCCGTGACTATGTAATTACGAGTGACGGCGTCAACCCGGAGGACGGTCTCCCCGCCGATGTGAATCACCGCAGCCTCCTGGTCTATTACATCACCTCGAACGGTACGGGGGACTTTACATACGACTTTGCTCTGCTCGGACGGCTGACCGGCATGATCGACGGGCAGAACAACCTGGCAAACGGCATTATGAACGATCCGCTGATCCGGGAGTTCGGCGATAATTATGACAAGTTCGTCACGGCGATAACCAGTCTGGGCGGCACAGAGGTTCCGGCGTCAGGTTCGGGCAAGCACGTATGGCAGCTGCTGGTGCTTCCTAAAATTTTATCTCAAATCGTATTTTACGAGGCGGACGATGAATTTCCTGCGGACATACAGATCATGTTCGACAGAACCGCGCCCAGATTTTTGGATTTTGAATGTCTGGCCGTCATGACCGGGGCAGTGATTAATGAACTTATCAAGCGCGGGAAATAGCGCTTATGGTTAAAAAATTACCATATTTGCACGATTAGTAAAAAAAGTGGTGAAACTAAATGAGGGATGCCGCTGAATAAGTACAGCCATGACGTTTTTTGCATGGCTGGTTTCTGAAATTAATGAGGAGACATAGAAATGATTTCAGGATGTCCGGGGGCAGGAAACATAAAGGGCGCTCCCACAATCAAGGTGAAAATTTGCCCGGAGTGCGGCGGAGAGATAGAGCTGTTTTCCTGTGACGCGCAGGACGTCTGCCGGAGTTGTGGGTTTGTCGCATACAACGACACGCCGAGTTGCGTCAGTTGGTGCAAATATGCGGTACAGTGCGTGGGCGAGGAGATTTACGAACACTTCATGGCGTCTCGGCAAGCCTCCTCATCATCTGATGGAGACGACTTGCCGGAGTGAGTAACCAAATTTAATAGCCAAACATTGTGTACACCCTTACCGCCTAATCGGAAGCCAGTTCCCGCTGCCAAGCTCGCAATGGACTCTCACCACAAGGCTCGCGCTCATGTGGGCGCACTTTTGCACTCCTTAGGAAACGCTGATTAAATAACCTTCGGCTGCAATGGGCGTGTTCGCTCACCATCTTCACGTTTGCCACAAAAATGCTCCTCGGGCGTAGCTATGAAGTGCCTGCGGGCATTTTTGCGACAACAGTTTCGATGGAGAACGAATCCGCTCCATTTCGCTCGAAGAACATTTAATCAGAGTTTCCTTAAGTTTATTTATATTGAGACCAAAATAACTGTTCCTCATCCTTTCTTCGCAAAATAAGATTTTTGAAACTTACCAAGGATAAACTCAGCGTATTGTCTATTTTAGGATATCTGCTACGAGAATTCGGATATGGAAGCGTAAGGCTAAGAAAGAAATCCAAAAAAGTCACATGCCCTGGCTCTTCCCTGTTATCGATCCACTTTCCCCACCTGCGATAGTTAGCCAAATAATCAAGTGGAAATCTTGCATCGTCTGCTACTAGCATATTCGCATCGCCGCTTAACTCAATAAAATAAAAACCTATACTCCCTGCCATACCTCCTTTGCGCAAGCTGATTTTCACTATATTTTCATACCCAACTACATCTGAGACGGCACTTAAAACCATATCATGGTTGAGTGGCTCTGAAAAATCCACAAAGAGAGCCGCGATGATAAATGGCATAATGAGCAGCGCGATGATAAACCAAATTAAATGACGCAGTATTCTTTTTTTGTGTCCGCTTCCAAAGTAATCAGTCATTTAGATATTTCCAACCTTATTAAAATTGCATCACCATTCACATACGGCGTTCCACTGCTATCCTGAAAATAGTATCCATTTCTCATTGATGCAATGACTTTCACGCATTCACGAGCGTATTCTCCGCTTTTGCCGGGAAAATGCATTTTATAGCCAATATAAAGATATCTGGATATATTCCCTTTATCATTAATGCCGATGCTATTTTTAAAAAGACACGAATTGTCTATTATATTAAAATAATTAAAATGAAAGTGCTCTATGGAATCATCAAAAGAAATGGATCTTGTGCTTGATGCCCATAACATTAAAAATCTATTTGCCAAAATAGACGTCATATCTGAATAATCAACAACGTCACCTTTCATATGCACGTACTTATGATATTCGCCTGGTGGTTTTGCTATATCCAAAGCCTTCTCATCCCTCTTAAGGATCTTTACAGCTTTTATGACTGACACTTCGCCGTCCTGAAGAGATCCCGTCTCTTCTATGTAACTCTTCGCTAAGGAAGCTATGTAATCCAGGCTTATGAACATTCTGGTCACTTCCACTGCTCCACTAAAATCCCATGGCTCCTTATAGGAGAATTTTGCGAATGCCATTGACATAAATATCATTAATAAAAAAAGAAACACATATTTTTTCATAGCCTTGTCCTCATATTATTAATTTTCTAAATTTAACATGAAACTTTTAATCGAAATACACACTTAAGCGATGTTATAGATTTTTCATCACGACACACTTTATATCCCACGCAACTGCTCTCTGTCATAAGATCAGCCACAATACTCCAATTATCAAAAATTTCACAACTCTCATTCCGCACACTCCCTTTAATCTTTATATTTTTGCTTGTACGCATTAACATCCTCACTTGATAAAATAGCCGCCAGGGTCAAAATAACATCTCCGCTTCTATAGGGTTCTTCATTGATGTTTTGCAGAAATAGCGATGAACCATAAAGCCCTTCATGTCTACCACGACAAAAATTAATCATATCTTGCTTATATTTAAAATTATTTTTTAGGAAAAATAAATCTGTAAAGCCCACGTACAATCTGCCCGTTTGGTAATCTAGAGATACTATCGTTGCATTTCCTGGATAATTTCCCTTTCTCATATATAAAACACTCTCCGCCCAAATTGTTTCCGGCATCCCGCGTTCAAACACACCTAAAGCCGGTAAATCGCCGCTTTCTATTCGTGTTATAAAATAATTCCGATGTGCGTAAAAATCACGTCTAAAATCACTCATTATCATGATAAAATTACGCCCTCTATAAGGAAGTGGGGTAGTCCAATTATAAAACGCCAAATAGACTATATATATAACCATAAAAGTTATGGCAGTAAAAAAAATTTTAATATATAGATTCTCTAGACAATCAAAAAAAACAAAAGATAACTTGCGCTTATTCATGGCATCCTTTCATAGCTCGTCATGGCCGCTATAATTTTGTGTTACACCCATGCAACTGTTCACTGTCATAATACACGCCTCCTAATATATCGTTGATTTTCGCGCGATATTATTATCTATACTATACTTCATATTCAACCGAAATGGAGAGTTCTCCTGAAAACCCGTTCAAAAAACGATTCGATAATATTGTCCCGTCATCCTGTTATTTTCGAATGCCCATGCTGCCGTTCGGCCCTTCCCGCAAGTCTGCCAAGCTAGCCGGTTTCAAGTTTAGGGCGGCAGGTCTCCTCTGTGTCCGTCTTTCGGCTTTGTGGCAAATAGCCGCCAACCTCACGCTCTTCCCTCGCCACTTCCTGTCTCCAACATCCTGTTTCATAGGTTTCGGGAAATGTTTTTTTGGGCATTGACTTAATAACTATATTAATCACATAGGAATAATATGATATAATAACACGCATGATGATGCCAGCCAGAGACCAGAGAGTTTTCGAGCGCGCTGACTTTGCTTGTGGATACGAGTCAGCGGAGTGGCATCTTTTGGGGGGCTTGATTTTGTCTGCAACAGTAAACGGCGCAAGACGGGACTTCTCGCAAATCCGGGCAAAATTTCTTGACCGCACCGGATATCGGCAGGACCCATACTGACTTTGTCTCCAAGCCAGATCGTCCACGAGTTAAAATCCTCTCTTCACGCCATAGACGCATATACGCGCGCGCTCATGGAAAATTGCGGCGCTCTGTTGGATTATGAATCGCTCGGGATGATCGAGGACATCCGGGGTATATGCCGCGAGACTCTGTCTCTTGTGGAGGATCTGCTGGAATACGCTCGCGTCTCTGAGAGCCGCCCTTCGGAGGGAGACGTCAGGCGGTCTGGCCCTGTATCCCAGCTTCAGGAGACGTCCGGCTGGGGCGAAATTCCGGACGATGTCCGCGCAAACGCCAACGAAAGTGACATTCTCGACCTTGTTGGAGTCGACAACGCGCGAATTCCAGAATCATACGCGATAGCAGTCCGGGAAAACAGCCACTCCCTCCCGACACGCAACGGCGTGGGAACATACGAGAACCGCAGGCTCTACACGAACATCGTGACTGCTATCCACAAAAAATACCCGTGGCTGGAGCTTTATGCGCCGGATCAGCGTAACGAAGCGCGAGATAAGGGGGAATTCGACTGCGAGGAGGACCTGCGCTACCTCCGGGAGCTGGTCAACATTCTGGAAAATCTTGTGCCTACCGGCGTTCATGGGATGCTGGAGGGCGTCTGCGACTTCATCCTGAACAACCCCGAATCTGAGATAAACCTGCGAGTCTTAGCGGAGAGGTTTTTCGTCAACCGCACGTACTTGAGCCTCGTCTTTCATCAGAAGACTGGGCTGCACTTCAGAGAGTATCTGATGAGGGCGCGAATGTTTCGAGCCCGCCGCCTGCTGGAATCCAGCGGCATGAAGATCAACGAGATCAGCGGCTGCCTTGGCTACAGCGACTCCGACTACTTCAGGAGACTATACAAAAAATTTATCGGCGAAGATGCCTAAAACGCTGCCGAACCCCCGTCGGAGTGCGGGTCACTAAGACATTGCGAACAATTCAGAGCCCGGCGGAATCGAAGTCGAGGTCAGAGGTCCCGACGGAATCAGAATCTCCTGCGCCGTGCAGCAGGCGCCACACCTTGCCGGTTATCCAGTTGAAATCGTTTGAATTGCGCACGTCGCTTATCCGTCTTGGACGAGGCAAATTGACGTTCACAAAGCACTTTATCGTCCCGGGATTTGTCGACATCACCGCGACCCGGTCCGCCAGGAAAACCGCCTCCTCGATGCTGTGCGTGATGAATATTATCGTCTTGTGCGTCTCCTCCCAAATTCTCAACAGTTCGTCCTGAAGCGTCTCGCGAGTTTGTGCGTCAACGGCGGCGAAGGGCTCGTCCATGAGCAGCACCTCGGGATCGAACGCCAACGCGCGCGCTATGGCGACGCGCTGTTTCATTCCGCCCGAAAGCTCATGCGGGTAGCTCTCCTCAAAGCCCTTCAAGTCCACCAGTTCGATGTACTTATCGCTTATAGCTTTCCGCTCGCTCCTTGGGACCTTCTTTACCTCGAGCCCATACTCTATGTTTTTTCTAACCGTCCTCCACGGGAAGAGGGCGTAGCCCTGCAGCACGATACCTCTGTTGAGGTCGGGACCTGTGATCTTCTTGCCGTCTATGTAGATTTCCCCGGAGGTGGGAGCGGAGAGCCCAGCCATAATGTCGAGAAACGTCGATTTTCCGCACCCGCTCGGGCCTACCATCGTGAGAAACTCGCCATCTTTGACCTTCAGATTTATATTATAAAGAGCCGTAAAATCGTGCTTACCTCCTCCAAGGCGCTTGACGTGAAAAACCCGGTTAGTATTTCTAGCTACTATCTTAAACGAATTGATATCTTCTTCCGATATTGCGGTCTGTTCCTCAATCAGTGTCGTCATTTTTTAACTTCCTCCTTGTCCTTAGAAAAGGGTTGATTTATTGTTAGAGGCCTAAAGAGTAAAGATTAAAACCCTGATAGCTTCTGCGTCCGTAAACTTCAAAAGAACGTTTTAGCGATTTAATCAGCGTTTCCTTAGCTTCACGGATATCGCTGGAAACAATCGGCTTCACGAATGAACCCCTCCTCCATTATGAGATGTCTGTTGCCGCAGCTCACAGTATCCACCTCGTGCGTGACGAGGATTATCGTTACACCCTCCGCCGAAATCCGCTCGAACATCCGCAGAATATCGTTCGTTGTCTGCGGATCCAGATCACCGGTTGGCTCATCGGCTATCAGAAGGCACGGCGAATTTATGAGGCTTCTCGCTATGGAGACTCTGCGGAGCTCTCCGCCTGATAGCTGATCCGGATACGAGCCGACAAGGTGCGGTATGCCGGTCTGCTCCAACAGGGAAAGAGCTCTTTTCTTCGGGTCGCCCTCCCTGCTGTAAAAGTAAAAGGGGAGGAGAACGTTATCCAGCACGGTAAAATTGAACAGTATACCGTGACCCTGCGGAATGTACCCAATCTGGCTGTTTCTCAGAAACGCGAGCTCCTTCTCATTTGCGCCGCCTATATCGCGCCCGTCGAAAACTATTTTGCCGGACGAAGGCCTCGCAAGCCCCGCAATCAAATTGAGCAGAGTGCTTTTCCCGCTCCCGGAGCGACCTGTGATGAAGATGAAATCATTTTCACCAACAGAGATATCGACGTCGTTTACCGCCAGGAACCCCGCATCGCCGCGACGGTATTCCTTCCGGAGTTTTCTTATCTCCAAAAGCATGGAATTTTTATTCCTTCCTCGCGCGGCCCGCCGCGTCGGCCAAGCAGCTC
This sequence comes from Synergistaceae bacterium, assembly GCA_031273805.1. Classification (GTDB taxonomy): domain Bacteria; phylum Synergistota; class Synergistia; order Synergistales; family Synergistaceae; genus JAIRKI01. Next base: position 17,517 of record JAISRE010000015.1, read on the forward strand.
ATTCCCCATCCCAGACTGAGGCTGCCGACACGGGGCCTATACGAAGAACCGAATATAGCGACGCCAGCGGCCCTACGAGAAACGACATGAAAAACCCGGCGGCTATGAGCAGAGCCGCAGTACCTGCACGGGGCTGTATGTAGGGCAGAATCATGCCCAGATCGATGAGAGCGCGGAAGGGCAGTATCAGCAGGCAGAAAGCAAACACTCCCGCCAGGGCGCCAAACAGGCTGACGAGGGCAGCTTCGAGCAGGACGAAACGCGCTATCCACCCGACCGTCGCACCCAGAACTCTATAAATCCTGAACTCTCCCTTGCGTTCATTTAATATGACGGTAAAGAGGACAGTCAGGACACCCACTGCCAACAGCCACAATATCGCAGTCAACGTGAAAATGACCGACATCAGCAAATTCAGATTCCTGGACAGCTCTCCTATGAAATCCTGCGGACGGATAACGTCCACTCCGGACAATCGCAGGGCATCGTGAATCTCCCGCGTGAAAGCGACGGGATCGAGTCCCTCGTCGATATCGGCCGTTATGATCGACGCCGCACGCTCCACGTCCCGGACGTCTTCGCCGGTATAATAAAAGTACTCCTTTAAAGCTGCCCGCGCGGTCTCCATGTTGAAGAACACAGACGTATCAAACCCCATTCCGGTTTTCTCGAGACGAGCGACGACGCGGTACTCGCTGCTGAAGAACATGAGTTTGTCTCCTGCTGTGGCGTCGATCTGACTGCCCACTATCACCTCTCCGAAGGCAAGGATCCCCGGAACTTCGCCGAGGAGCCAGGGAGCTATTACAAAGTCTGTGTTCGGCTCATATCCTATGAGCTGCACAGGGAATGAACAGTGACTGGAATCCATGGTCGCTATGAACAGCTGAGGCGACGTCCGCGAAAACCCCTTTACGCCCGATATCTTGTCCAGAGCCTCCATATCGAGGTAGAACGCGCTTGGTTCTCCTCTCAGCAACACGCCCTCTGCGCTGTGTTGGTAGCCTATCGGCGCGAGTATTAGATCCGCGCCGAGGCGATCAGACATACTGCTCATTCCCTTTCGCAAACTGAACGTCAAGAGCGATCCGGTTATCAGAACGAACGACAGCAGGGCTACAAAACTCGCGATGCAGAAGCTGCGAAAGGGCCTGCGCCTTAAATTTTGCAAGGATATATTAAATGCGTTCAGCCTGCGCAATCGCATTGCCTCTTGTGTCTCTTCTATACTTTCTGATCAATCTGATAGTGTTTACAGAAGCCGCAAGGGTCACCAGGAGACTGATAACGTTAAGGGATGGAAGCGTGATGAGGCGGCAGTCCATATTATGATGCTCGCACATCCCAATCAATATGTTCGGAATCAGAAAAGCCAGAGTGCCGTTGAAGAGGATCGACAGGCTGAGCCCCGCCAGCATGGGAACTGCGCTCGACAGGATATACGCCGCGCCCAGCAGGGCGATCACAATGCCTATCCCCAGCTCGGCCCGCGCCGACCATAAGCAGTTTGTCACGTGACCGTGGTTTTGTTCACAGATTTTAAAAATATACTTGGGCCCAACCGCTATCAGAATCCCAAACACAAGGAAGAACAAACCCGCAGCAATATGTTTTATCCGTCCGCTCATCAACAAATTACCTCCCAACTAAACTATGAGTGTACTGCTACCCTCTCTCTTGATTGCCTATATAACATATATGTTTAGTAGCCTTTTATCACAAAAAATATATGTTGTCAAGAAATCCTGATGTCTATCAAAGAACATAAATATTTTCAGAGATAATCTAAATAAATTCTATAGGAATACTAGGAATTATGTGTGTATAATACCCTCCAATATATTATGCTGGATGTATTGGACGTGATGTTTGCACGTTCGGAACCACAAAACCCTGTTTCTCCGGCGTTTCAGCAAGCTGAGTACGGATTTTGAATCTGGGGTGAAGAATTTGAGTTCGTTATGCGTGAGGAGGACGAAAGATGAGCAAAGATGCAACCGGGGCGGAAATAAACGCCATCAAACAATTCAAAGATGATATTGAAGCTGGACTCGAGTTGGATTTCCGGAGCCACGCTCCGCGATGGAGGGACATCAAGTCGAAATACCTGGATACCGCTTTCCGAAATATTGTCGAGTATATCAAGGGAATCTTCGGCATTATAGTCTTCCTCCTGCTGTGGGAGGTCTGTTCGAGATTTGGGATTATCGACAATATCTTTATCCCTCCGTTTTCCAAAATCTGCACGGAATTCTGGAATCTCATGAAATCCGGAGAATTGGGGTACCACACGTCCATAAGCCTTTGGAGAACCATGACGGGTCTGGGGTTGGGCATTGCGGTGGCGGTGCCGTTGGGCTTGCTGGTGGGTCAGATTCACATAGTGGAGCGATTTCTCGACCCGATACTTCAGACATTCAGGCAGACGTCCACTCTGGCGCTGATGCCGGTTTTCATACTGCTGCTCGGCCTTGGGGAGACGTCAAAGGTGGCGATGATTTTCTGGGGCGTATCGTGGCCCATACTGCTCAGCACCATCAGCGGAGTGAAGAGCGTGGACCCGCTCTTCATCAAGGCGGCAAAGTCCATGAACGAGTCCATGAGCGGGATCTTCCTCAAGATCATCCTCCCGGCGTCCCTGCCGCATATATTTACCGGCATCCGGTTGGGGGCCACCTCGTCAATAATGCTGCTCATCGTGGCGGAGATGGTCGGCGCAAGCTCGGGCCTCGGTTTCCTCATTCACGACTTCGAGGTTAAATACGAGATCCCGAAGATGTTCGCGGTCATAGCCCTGTTCTCGATCCTGGGGCTCTCCTTGAACTACATCCTGGTGGTCGCGGAAAAGAAGATCATAAAGTGGAAACCGAATGAAGCCTAAGGGCTAAAGGGCAGGAGAGCGTCAGGACCTATTTAAAAATTTGAGGAGGTATTGAATATGGGAAAAAAGCGGATCGAGCGAATCATTATAGCGTTGGTAGTTGTGGCAGCAGCGGCAGGTCTGACCTACTGGATCAACGGGAGGAACGCCCCGCCGGGGAGTGCCGCGTCGGGTCGGCGCGAAATACCGGCGGATGAGAGAATACTCGTCAAGATTCCAACGATCCAGGGCGGCGGCCCCGCACTTATCGCAAAGGTAAAGGGGTATTTCGAAGAACAAAATTTGGAGATCGAGGAAATTGGGCAGGTACCGTCAGGAAATCAGATTCAATCCGTCATCACCGGCGACATTGATTTCACTCTTGGAAACCACACGGACAGGGAGATAGAGGCCATAGCGAAGGGAATTCCGGTGAAGGTGGTTTTAGCCCAGTCCGAGACCACGGAGGATATGCCTCACATGCGATGGATGGTCCCCAAGGACAGCGACATTCACGGTCCAAGGGACCTGATCGGCAAAAAAATAGCGATGTCATACATAACCGGCGGCTGCCCCGTGACAAATCTACGCCAATACCTCAAAGGAGGGAACGTCAACCTGAAGGAGGTGCAGATGGTGCAAATGGCGGACGGCCTCCAGGCTGCGGCATTGAACGAGGGGTTGGTGGACGTCATAACCATTCACGCGCCGGTGTCAGGAGTCGTGCGCGAACAGCTGGGCCTGCGCACACTCTTCTCGGACTTCGACACCTTCCAGGGCAGGGCCGGAAACAACATGGCCACCTCGCAAAAAATCATAGACGGCAATCCGGAAAAGGTTCGCCGATTCGTCGCCGCCATCGTGAAGGCTCAAGCCTGGATAAATGACAATCATGACGAGGCCGACAGGCTTTACGCCGAATATCTCAAGCTGAACCCAGAGCATGTCCCGCTCTTTGACAGGACGCACTACAGCAGGGACGGCCTCGAGTACAACGAAAGGGTTCAGCTGTGGATCGACGAGCTGGTCACCCTGGGGGAGATAAAACCGGGCCAGTTTAAGGCTGAAGATATATACACAAATGAGTTCAACCCTAATTACAGAAAATAAAAGCTGTTTTTAAGAATTTCCACACAAAAAAATAAACAAATAAAACGGAGGTAAGATGATGAGCAAGTACAGTCAGTTAAGCGCGGTGGACAAGAAAATCGAAATTCAGGGTTTTGGCATAAAAATTTTGCCGGAACTGAAGTTGGATCTCCAAAAGGAGGGGTACTATCCTGTGGCGTTGACCTGGATAGGGGACGACATCACCGGTCCCTTCTCGTTCATAGGCTATGGAGAGAACTCTCCGTTCGAGCTGCGCAAGGAGGACGGCGGCTATCACGTTTACAGGGACGACGAATATTTTTCGGAGGTCTCGTTTTACAAGAGGCCGAATTTCTGGGACCGCCAGTGGTCGATCAAAGACGGCGCCGAGGGCACGTTTTTTGTGGACGAGGGCATGTCCGGGGTCATAACCCCCTGCGCGCCCAACAGCCTCATCGCCGAAAACGACGAGGTCCGCCAGGTGACTGGCGGCAAGTTCCCATTCGTCACTCTGGCCTGCTACAACGGGCTCTCGATATGGCCGTCCTACGGGTGCCTCTACACGAAGCAGGGCAACCCCTGCACGTTCTGCTGCATTCCGGGAGACTACGTCGAGGACCATATGCTGATTCAGCAGGAGGGCTGGCTCGACGGCATGTCCAAAGCCGTCGAAGCGGCGATCGACGAGTTGGGCAGCGATATCGAAAACTGCTCCCTGACGGTGGATTCGGGCACACTCCCGGGCCGGGACAAGGGCGCATGGGCGTACATCCAGATTCTGGAGGCAGTCAAGGCGCGAATAGGCAAGCTGCCGAACACAATTTATATACGCGCAGTCATCGAGCCGCCATACGACGAGGAAGTGCTGTTCAAGCTGAGGGACGCAGGTTTCACGAGCATACAGTGCGACATTGACGTGTATGACGACGCGGAGCGCCTCGAAGTGATGCCAAACGCAAAGGGCAAGCGGTCGATAGACGATTACGTGCGCATACTGACCAGAGCCAAGGAAATTTTCCCGGGCGAAGTCGCGACCCAATTAGTTGCCGGCATTCAAAAGGACGAGAACTTGCTGAAGGGCGTGGAGCGTTTTGCCAGCGTGGGGATTCCGACGCTCGTGACCCCGTTCCTGCCGTTCGGTCAAGGCATCAACCTGGTTAGAAAGGGCAAGGCGAGCGTGCCGGGCCCGGATAAGATGAGGAGGGTATACGAGGCCTGCGGCAAAATCCTGAACAAGTACAACGTAGCCCCTCCGCAGTTCAGAGGCGGGGTGAGCTCGCTCGCGGAGACCATGGGCAGGAGGCTGAAGAGGGTGCCGTCGCTCACTAACTATTCAAAGGTGGACTCCTATGAGACGAGAAAAGCAGTATAAAAAATTATACTGCTATAAAGCTTGCCCTATGTTGTAGGTCTGTAGACTTGTATCCATCCTATTCACGAAGCAAATCGGCGTCCGATATCCAATCTCGGCCGCCGATTTGCTTCGTGCATTTCCTGTAGTAACGCCTTTATTCGATTCTCCACAATCTTGTCCCAACATGATACACTTTTGGCACGATGGTCAGTGACCGTCATGTATAGCCTGGGACAGGCTGGATTATATTGGGTTGTGCGCTCTTTTATGGGATGGTGTTTAATCTGATTCATATAAAAAATCTTTCGATGAACTTTGGCGAGAAGGTCATCATTAAAAACCTCAACTGGCTCATCACTGAAAACTCCAGAGTCGGCCTGGTCGGCGACAACGGAACCGGCAAGACCACGCTGCTGCGCATACTCGCGGGCAAAACAGAGCCGGAAGGCGGAAGTGTGGAGATCCCCTCTCGCATGACTATTGGCTATCTTCCGCAGGACCTGATCGAACTCGGAGAGGGGCGCGTCATGGATTTTTTACGTGAGAGCGCAGGGATCTCGTCCGTTCTGGACAAACTCTCCGCAGTGGAAGCGTGTATTTCCAGCATACCGGATGGATCCAGGGAGCTGGCCAGATATCTTGCTGAGCATGAGGAGATCGAGCGAAACTTCGCGCATATGGGCGGGTATGAGTTCGACTCCATTGCGCTGCGAGTGTTGAAGGGCCTTGGATTTGCCTCAGGCGACCATAATAGGCTTTGCGGCGAGTTCTCCGGCGGCTGGCGAATGAGAATAGCCCTTGCGGCGATACTCCTCAGAAAACCGGACATTCTGCTGCTTGATGAGCCCACAAACCATCTCGACACCGAGAGCATGGAGTGGATGGAGGGATGGCTGAAGGGTCACCGGGGGGTAATGGTCTTCGTATCTCATGACAGGCGCTTCATAGATCACATGGCGACGGAGATCGCGGACATGGCGCGAGGCGAGATCACACACTATTCTATGGGATACGAACAATACCTGATCGAGCGCGCCGCAGCTCGCGAGCGGCTCGAACGAGTAATCGAGGATCAGCGTGAGCGCATTGAGCAGATACAACACTTTATCGATCGATTTCGATACAAATCGAGCAAAGCAACCCAGGTACAGAGCCGCATCAAACAGCTGGAGAAGATGGAGATATACGAAACGGACACCCCGAACCGAGGCATTAAGATAAAATTTCCAGAAGCGTCCCGCAGCGGATACGATGTCATAAGCGCTCAGTCACTCTCCAAGAGCTACGGCAATATCAGCGTTTTTTCCGGACTCGACATCGAAATACACAGGGGCGAGCGGGTCGCTCTGGTCGGCGTGAATGGCGCCGGCAAATCCACGCTGCTGCGGCTGCTCTCCGGGACCGAGGCGCCCGACAGCGGCAGCGTGAAGAGGGGCCACAACGTCAGGATGGCCTACTTTTCTCAGGAGAGCGCACAGAACCTCAATTACTCACACACTGTATGGGAGGAGGCGTGCAGAACAGGTCCCTCTGTGACCGAAGCGGATAAACGCAGCCTTCTTGGAACTTTTCTCTTCAGCGGCGACGACATAAAAAAAACGATACGGGTTTTATCAGGCGGAGAGAAGTCCAGAGTCGCGCTGTTTAAACTGCTCCTCTCCGACTCGAATTTCCTGATTCTGGACGAACCAACAAATCACCTCGACATGAACACGCGGGAGATATTTCAGCAGGCGCTTACGCAATACGGGGGAACGCTCCTGATTGTCTCTCACGACAGGTTTTTTCTTGACAATCTCATCCAGCGGGTGATTGAAATTCGGGGCGGGCGGCTGTACAACTACTTGGGCAACTACTCACGGTTCATCGAGCGCAGGGAGGAGATGGCGCGCGCCTCAGAGCCGATGGAAAGATGTGAGCCTGTCCCCGTCGTCGACCAGAAGGAAAAGCGTCGTCAGGAAGCAGGCGAGCGCAATAGGATTTACAGGGAGAGGAAGGTTCTAATCGATCAGATAGAGCCGCAGGAGGCAGAGATTGAACGCTTTGAATCTCGCCGGGACGAGATCGACATGAAGCTCTGCGATCCGGAACTGCTTGCCGATTCAGCGTCGGTGCAGAAATTGATGATAGAGCGAAAATCTATAGAGGACTCGCTTGCCAGGGCTTACGAAACCTGGGAGATACTTTCGGCGTCACTGGAAAAAATCAAATAGCCGCCAATTAAACCCGATAATGTCCGCAAACTGACGGTTCCTCACATGAGTGCCTTGAGGCCGGTCAGAAATTCTCCTATTCCATCGTTTGTGCGGTAATCCGCAATGTAGTCCATGGGCGTTATGTCACGGTTGCATATCACGAGCAGGGCTCCGGCGTTCTTTGCTATGGCGGGAAACTGATTCGCGGGCGATACCTGAAGCGACGAACCCATCACAATGAATACATCCGACTTCTCCGCCGCGCTCCAGGACGCTTCAAGCGCGTCCACAGGCAGGCTTTCGCCAAACAGAACCACTCCTGGACGAAGATATCCGCCGCACTCGGGACAGGGTGTGCGCGCTATAAACTCCTCCTGCGTCGATGGGGCTCCGCACTCCATACAGCGAACCTTGCCTACGGAGCCGTGAAGCTCATATACCGTACGTGAGCCTGCTGCGGCGTGCAGACCGTCTATATTCTGGGTTATGATGCAGCGAACTATCCCAAGCGCCTCCAGCTCGGCTAAGATTTTATGCCCGACGTTTGGCGCCGCGTCTCTCATTTGTATGAAGCGGTTTGAGTAAAACGAGTGAAATTTGTTGTAGTTGTTCCTCATGGCTGTGACAGTGGCCAGCTCCATTGGGTCTGACACATTCCACATGCCGCCCTTCGAGCGAAAATCCGGCAGCCCCGACTCCGTGCTCATTCCAGCGCCGGTGAAAATAACCGTGTTGGAGCTATTCACCATGCGTTTGGCCAGTGATCTCAAAATTTCCTCTCTCAAATCTCCTCACTCCTTGCTTCCCTAAGGAATCGCTGATTGATCGTTAACTCTCCAGTTGTCGCACGACGTCTATGACCGTGCCGTCGCGCCACTCTACAACCCCGACAATTCGATCAGTCGTATGAACCGGTTCCATCGAGCCGCTCAGCCCGCGCGCCCTGTCTGCAAGTTCATCGATGGAAACGAGAGGAGTATCATCTCCGCAGTTGAACTCCTGCCATGACTCCATTAAATCCTTGCGACGCGGATTTATAGTCACGCCGTACTCAGTGACAATCGCGTCGACCACCTGGCCGGGAGTCGTCAAGGTGTGCACTCTATCCACGACACAGGGTATTCGCCCGCGAAGCAGAGGCTGAGCGATTATGGTGAGCTTAGCTCCCGCAGCTGTGTCCTGGTGTCCTCCTATCCCGTGAAGCAACGCTCCGTCAGCCTCCGTGTTGACGTTGGCGTTGAAGTCCACATCAACCTCTGTGGCGCCCAATATGACAACGTCAAGCATGTTCACGGCCGCTCCGCAGTTCCAGGGATTGGCGTACCAGTCCGCCGATATCTCGATATGGTCAGAGTCACACGCTATGGACTTCACTGCGTCGAGGTCGAACGACTGGACGTCCATCAACTTTTTGACAAGCCCCTCCTTGAGAAGATCGACAAAGTAGCCGGTAATGCCGCCTAGTCCGAAACTCGCCCGGATATCTTTGCGCCTCATAGCCTCCTTCATGAACGCGGTAACCGCAAGCGGTATGCCGCCTGCTCCGGTCTGAAAGCTGATGCCGTCCATAAAATAAGGCGACGACTCGATCAGGCTGGACGCGTATTTAGCTATCAAGAGCCGCAGCGGGTCCTTGGTGACGCTGGTGGTGCCCGATACGATTCCCGCAGGGTCTCCAATTTTTTCGCACACCGCGACGAAATCGACATAGATACCGGGAATGGATATGGGAGAGATCGGGTAGCTTTGAAGGTTGTCGGTAACCGCTATAACGCAGTCAGCATACTCGGCGTCGGTAAAGGCATACCCTATGGAGCCGCACGCGGATCTGCCCATTCGACCGGAGATATTGCCGGTTCGGTCTGCGGCAGGGGCCGCAATGAAGGCGGCGTCTATATGAACTTCGCCCGATATCACCGCTCTGGGCCTGCCGCCGTGACTGCGGAGGATGACCGGAGTATCCATGCCCCCCTCCGACACTAGCTGACCTATCGGGCCATTCACGGACCCCATTATCCTGCTGACCACCCCGCTCTTTATGTGGGGAATTATATTTTTGTGAATCCCAAAAAGAGCGGTTGGGAATATGGTCAGGTCTCGTATGCCCATCTCCGCGCAGGCGTCAATTACTTGATTCACCACATAATCGCCATTGCGCAGATGATGATGAAAGGAGATCGTCATGCCGCTCCTGATGCCAGCGGCGGATATTGCGTCCTTTATTCCGCCCGCAACCTTGCTTCCCCCGTTCGGCACAGAGGCCCTGATTCTCCCTCCGCTGCGGCGCGCGTCAGGTTTGCGCGCGAACGGTCCTTCATATAATTTGCCGGCGGTGTCGCCGTAACCATCTATTCGTGTCGGGATGTCCCTATTTGCAGCGTTTACAGGCATAGTCTCAACCTCTGTTCTCAGATTTGCCCATCTGTCCCGCGCGCTCCAGAGTAAACTCTGCGCGGCGTATCACAGGAGCGTCAATCATTCGTCCGTCAAGGGCCACTGCGCCGAGTCCCCGCTCCGCAGCTTCTTTCGCAGCCGCCACTATCCTTTGCGCGGTATCGATCTCTCTGTCCGTAGGGGTGTATATCTCATGAATTATAGGTATCTGGCTCGGATGAATGACGCTCTTGCCATCGAAGCCCAGTTGTTTCACAAAACCGGCCTCTCTTCTCAGGCCATCCCCGTCGGATATATTTGGAAACACGGTATCGAGCGCGTCGACCCCTGCCGCGCGCGCGGCCACAATTAACATTCGCCGGACCCATTCGAGCTCCGTACCCTCTTTACTGCGGCTGGTGCGCAGATCAGCGGCCAGATCCTCGCCCCCGGGGATTATAGCCGTCACCCTTGGCGATGACTTAGCTATATCATAAGCATTCCATACGCCCAGCGCGGTCTCGAGCAGGCAAAAAATTTTAGTGCTGCCCACCTGAACGCCGGATTTCGACTCGACAGATGAGATCTCCTCGTCCAGATCTTTAACGGCCTGAGGCGTCTCGACCTTCGGAGCGCGCACACCTGAAACCCCCTGAGGCACCACGAAGGATATATCCTCCCGCCAAAGATCAGTTTCAGTCCCATTGATGCGCACTGTAACCTCGCATTTCCCAAACTCGCCCCGTTTTAACACGTCACGCGCCAAAATTCTCGCCGCATCCTTTTCATGCCTGCTGACCGAGTCCTCCAAATCTATTATCAAACCATCCGGCTTGAAGAGATGCCCGCGCAGCAACATGTTTGGATTGTTGCCGGGAAGATAGAGCATTGTCCTCCTCATGATTCGTATACACCGATGAAACGTAAATATGCAGCCTCCACGCGCGCACCGAGCACCACGTCAATGGCTCCGTTATCCTGCACATCCACTTTCAGGCATGCATCCTGTGAAGCGCCAAGCGACTCCAGCACATCGGCGACCTTAGCTTGCATAGCCGCTTTGAACCTTGCCGCACTGATGCCGGATATCTCAATTATCATGGGGCAGTCCGACTCCGCTATGGTCACGCGGCAATCCATAGACTCAACCGTCCCAGCCTGTGCTACCTTTATGGCAGATGCGTCCACGTTCTGTCCTCCTTATTATTTAGAAGCCTGATATCGTAATAGCACAGATTATTTTATTGCCAGTTTTTTTAAAAAAAGAGAGTAAATTGGCTCAATACAATTCAGGAGATAGTGTATTTTACCTCCTTTGGAAAATGAACGAATTTGCTCTCAAATTCATTATAAGGCATAGGCGCCGCAAAAAGATACCCCTGGCCATAATCACAGCGGGCGCTTTTTAAAAATTCCAGCTGATCCTCGGTCTCCACTCCCTCGCATACTACCTTTACGCCTATTTGTCCCGACATGTCGACTATGCTCTTTATAATCTTTTTGCTCCTCTCGGATGTCACCGTCTCCTTCAGGAACTCCTTGTCGATCTTCAGCACATCAACCGGTAGTTCGCGAAGCGTATTGAGCGATGAGTAGCCCGAACCAAAGTCGTCCATGGAAATGGAGAAGCCCATTTTCTTGATCGAGTGCAGCAGCGAACGAATTGACTTGTAATCCTTGCCGAATAGAGCGCTCTCCGTTATCTCGAACTCAATATATCGATGCGGCACATGATATCTGTCGATTACATTCGACAGTCTCGCAATATAATTTGGGAACGCCAATGTGACTCTGGAGAGGTTTACGGATATCTGATATGGAGTAAAGCCGTTATCGAGCTCTCCCTGAATCATTTGCAGCACTTTGGAGAGCATGAAAAAATCCACCTCGACTATAAAACCGTTATTCTCAAAGATAGGCACGAAAGCATCCGGAACAACGAACCCCAGCTCCGGAGAACTCCATCGAACGAGCGCCTCTCCTCCGCTGCATATACCTGATGATATACTCCACTTCGGTTGAATATACAGCAAAAACTCCTCGTTGTTGAGGGCCTGGAACATATTTTTCTCTATATTTTTCTGCGCGCTCAGACGCTTTTGAAGGTCTTTGCAGAATACCACGTCATTGGGCCAGTGCAGTGTTTTCGCATCCTTCATAGCCAGCAGCGAGGCATCGAAGGAGTTTCTGAACATCTCCGGGTCTCTGTTGACGCCGCAGACGCCAAATTTGAAGGATACCATCTGCCGATATTCCGTTCCCAGGATATCCGACACAGCGTTCATCAAATTTTTCCTGAGGTCGTCTATCATATCCTCCGTCTTTCTCGACAGAGCGACGAAAACGTCGCTGTTGAGCCTTACCCCGCAGTGACAGTTCGATTTCAGCACGCCGGCCACAGCGCGAAGCAGGTTGTCTCCCGCTTTGAAACCGAACATGATGTTAAATCTATTAAAGTTTGCTATATCTATACATACCAGACAGTAATCCTCGGGCGAGCGATCCTCCAGAAATTTTTCCACACTCAAATGCATGGACAGGCCATTTCCAAGCCCCGTGAGATTGTCCAAGCTGTTTTCCATGCGGCTGCGGACTCTGATATCATACCTCCAACGCACGCCTATGAGCACTATTGTTATAATCAGCATGAGCAGAAGTACGAGGAATAAAGACGCGGCCTTACGTATGGAGGCTGAGAGCGTTTGCAGCGATGGCGTCGAAAAATATGCCCCTATCAGCCATCCGGCGGGCTCATTCAGCAGCATGTATGCCCTGTATCCCGGACCGCTGTCAAATGGCTCCACGAACTGAGTCCGGTTAAGCCTGCTGAATGTTGAAAGCCCCCCAGCCACTATCCCTTCATCGACATCCTCATCCCCCGATCCATTCAGGAATGAGGCGGATTTATTGCTCAGCTCGTCAAAGATCGAGATGTAACCCTTCTGCGGGTACAGCCCGGAGATGAGTTTCGAGGCGAAGCTCTCCTTGCTCTCGACATGCGCCAGGTAAAACTCGAACTCCGAGGGCACAGGCGCCAACAGAACCACGTTATTTATCCCACGTTCACGGTCATAGACCGTAGCGGCCATCCACCCCTTTTGAAAGGCATCAGGGTCGAAAGAGTGTATTTTAGAATATTTGACGCCGTCAGAGCGGTACACATTTCCCTCGAGATCCATGATAGCGAGCATGGAGCCTTTATCTGGGTTCTTTCCCCACCGTCTCTCCAGATCACTCAGCGCCCTCAGCGCGCCGTCCATATCGGCGACGTCCTTAAAATCTGTGGACTCCGCCATCGCGCTGAGTATCTTCGATTCGTACTCGATGATCTGACGCGCCTCTCTATACGCGGTGTTGATCATTGTGAGCACCGCCTGGTGCGAGTAGTCGTCGATCGATTTATCGATTATGCTGATCAGCGTAGCACAGATCAATATTATCAAAATAGAGATCACCATGAATAGGCGAGAGAGTTTAACATCCATGACGCATCACCTGTTTTCCCTCGTCTCTTTCTTCCTGTCGTACATTCTGTGATCCGCTTCGTTTATCATTTCGTGAAGTCCAAGCTGTGAAACATCGCCTATGCAATATCCCACCGAGAAATTTATCTTTTCCAGCTCATCCACATAAAGCAAGTTGTACGAGATCACACGCTCATTGACATTCGTCAGGAAACTCGATGCCATTTCCTCATTGCCATGCCTGAATATCGCAATGAATTCATCACCGCCGTAACGCCCCACAAACCCGAATGACTCTCCCTCCTCCTTGAGAATACGACCGAGAGCCAGGATATTCTTGTCGCCTCCCCGCCGTCCAAACTTCTTATTGGCGCTTTTCAGATCATTCATGTCGAATACGAATACCGCAACGTCGTCATCCGGCGGCGAATTCGTCATACACGTTATCTCCCTCTCGCAGCTCGTCCGGTTTGGCAGCTGAGTCAGAGCGTCCTCAAACGCTATCTGTCCCAGAGATTCCGCGTTCAGTTTCAACGCGCGGGAATAAACATATCCCGCCAGTCCGTACAACAACAGCAGAAAGAAGACGACATCAGCGAATATGATATAATTCAACGACTTTGATATCTTGTTCTCGATATCCGCCTCAGCCAATCCGACGGTTCTGTCCACAAGGTCGAAAAATGACTCGCTCAGCATATACAGACGAGAGCAGTCCTCCGTTTCGCGAGCTCTGTGAACCTCACTCACTATATCGACCCAGCGTCTCTGTACTTCCATCATGTTGCCCTTAAAAACTTCGCTGTCCAGCTCGTTGAGGTTGTTTATTCTGCCGCCCTCCAACAGTTCTTTTATGATAAAATCAATCCTGGACATCAGCTCGTCGTCACGATATCCCGCCATTTCCTTTTTGATCAGTCTCTGCGTACCCCCTCTTACAATGCCCGCGTAGTTCACTATCCTTGCGTTGCCCTGAAGCTGTATGATCGACTTAATTGACAGGATGCTGGTGCCAAGGAAAAGCAGGATCATTATCAGTATTGCAATGCTGTCTTTCTTGCGGAGGAGAGTTTCCATTCAATATCGCCCTGCCTTTGCAAAATAAGCTGCTAATATTATATGTTAAAGCAAGATTCACCATCAAAGTCAAAAACGAAACAAAAACCCGGAGAAATACTGAAAAAACAGCAGGCAATATCTTTGCATACAGAGAGTATAATCAGTGTGCGAAAAAAAATTTTTTTGAAAATGAGGAGACATTATGGCAAGAACGATGGTATTTATAGATCATATGAATTTCCAAATTGCGTTAAGCGCGCTATACAATCCAGAGTCCGCGCCACGTCTGGATTACAACGAACTCCCGAGACAGATTGTAGCGCATGCAAACGCCGGCGAACTTATGAAGACGATACTCTTCATACCCAAGCCGGATGACTTTCTGATGCAGGATGAGGGGCTGGAAAAGTACTATCTTTGGGCGACGGGAATGAGGGTTCAGCGCAACTTCGACGTGATAGAGGGCGACTATATGGCGCGCCCTACGAAATTAAACGGGAGCATGAATATTAAAGATGGGGAGAGTTATTACAAGGTCGAAAAGGGTACTGACGTAAACATGGCCATAAATTCTCTGCGCATGGCTTTTTTCAATGCGTACGACTCTGCGATCTTTGTGAGTGGAGACACTGATTATATGCCCATATATGAGACTTTGAGAATGATTGGAAAGTTAGTAATGATAGCGGTGGTTAAAGGACAGTACATAGGGCGGCTGATACCGTGCGTGGATGGATACATCAACCTCGATAAGATCTTTTTCGAAAAATGCACACTGCGTGAAAAATCAGAACGCCGCAACGCCAGAGGGATTTGAACGCAAATTTGCTGTGCGGCATAAATTCAATCGGACTCGACAGGCTCATCCAGCTCGTCATAATGGACGACATCACCGAGGTTATCGAGAATCCAGTCCGCCGCGCGCCTGGCCTCGTTAAAACCATCATGGTCTATATCGAGCTGTTCGTCAAGCGGGGCGAACGGAGAGAGCTCGTCCCGTCGGCGTTCGCGTATCCAATCCCTGAACTCGATCAAAAGGTCCATCTTTATAAATTTTTTAAAAGTTTGATCGAAGCGAGGTACTCCCCACAGCGCCCTCCGGGGAAGAAACCCCGCCGATACCAACAGGGACGTCGCTCTCTGCATATTCCGTTTGATCGCGCCCACGCGCTCCGTGCGCAGCAGCACAGCCCGGTGCCCTGCCGTAACAGCTTCGGAGACCATGTTGACGGAATCATCTGTGACGAATATCTCATCGCAGGCGCCAAGCATAGCGGGCACCGGATTTAACGGATCCGAAGAGGCTATAAGGAGAAATCGCACGCTGGAGCTATTGGCCGCTATTCTTCGGAGAGCGTATTCCGCAGCAGGCGACGTTCGCCTGCTGGTCGCGATGTAGAGATCGACACTGATGCGCTCCGCCTCATGGAATATTCTGCCGATCTGTTTGTATATCCACTCGGCGGAGATGCGATAATTTTTGTCGTCACCTCCGATGAGTATTCCCCACCTGCGCTCACGCGTCGGGGGAAATTCGCGCAACAGCGATTCTCCCACAAGACTGAGTTCCTCTCTCACGATAAGGTTCGGCGCTCCGACGGTGGTCAGGACATTGGAAACATCTTTAGGGCAGTCGTGCTCCGGCACGATCGCAAAGTCAAACGGCGCGGTACCTATAACACCTGGCGTCATTATCGTGATGCAGGTGCAGCGCCATATATAACCTATAGCAATATTGTAAAACGAAGCCATCGTTCCCGCAGAGAGAAGTATCAGCGACGTGGTGTCGCCCGCCCTGATGTTGCGCTCCAACAGCCACTTGCCCAGGGTGCGCAGCGCATTTTCCCCCTCTGCCAGAGCCAGCCAGTCGCGCGCTCTGCGCCTATTGCCCTCGAGCAGCTTGAACGCCGCGCCACGGGCTTTGCGGCGTCTGATACCCTTGAGGTCCGGCACTTCGAGTTCCAATATCTCGGCGTCAGTGCGTTTCGACAGCCACGCCGCGACGCCTCTGCTCTGGTTGAGATGTCCCCTTATTCCGTCGCTCAAGATAACGACGAGCTTCAAATTTGGAGAAGGCGGCCTATTCACGCGGGACACCCGTATGATAGGGTCATCCCAATCATCCGCCCCTCCATGTTTTTTTTTAGCAGGCCGCTTGTCATCGGCGGACATCGTCAATCACCACCTTCCGGAGCAAATTATATCGTATCGCCAAACTTGTTACGACACCGGCAACTCCCAAATCAAATTATTGGAACGTATGGCCTTCTTAGCGTCCAGAGATCACTGATCGACTCCCATGCCCGTTGAGAAGCTCCTGTCCGCCCTATGAAGTAATCTCTGCCGCGTTTTGCCGACTCACGCACTCCCGCGTCCAGGACGGTGGAGAGCAGCACGCGCTTCATCTCGTCCGAGTCGCGTACGAGGTGTGAGGCGCCGATCTCGTCCAGTTTCAAAGTCGGCGCCAAGAAGTCCTCCATGTGAGGACCGTGAAGTATCGGTTTGCCCCAGCTTGCCGGTTCCAGTATGTTCTGTCCTCCCTTTGAAACCAAGCTGCCTCCGATAAAAGCGGCGTCTGCCACGCCATACAGCTCGAAAAGCAGCCCTATGACGTCTATAACAACTATATCGGGAGGATCGGGACGCCCTGGTTCAAGCTCCGAAAAGAGCGCCGCTCTTCCAAACGGCTCGGAGATTTTAACAATCTCGCGAGCCCGTTCCGGGTGACGAGGCGCGATTATAAGGCGAGCGTCTCGGATGCCGGCGTCGGATTTAAACGCGCTGAACGCGCTGAGCGCCATCCTCTCCTCGCCCTCGTGTGTGCTGCCTGCTGTCAGGCAATATGTATCGTCCCCAATATAAAGGCGTCCGCGCAACTCGTGATTATCCTTTGACACTGACTCACTGCGGGCCATAATCGCGTCTATCTTGCAGTCGCCTATGACCTTGACATTTTGGTCGACACCGATTGCGGCAAGACGTCTCGCATCCTCATCACCGCGCGCAAGAATCAGGTCGAACAAGCTGTACGCGTTTTTGAGGCAGCAGCGTAATAATTTGGCGCGGGCTGCGGTGCGGTCTGAGATTCGCGCGTTGAGGAGGCATGTCGGGACGCCGCGCGAACGCAGCTCCGAGAGCAGATTGGGCCAGACCTCTGTCTCCATTGTCACGTATATTGACGGATTTACGGCGCTGCAGGCCCTCCGCACAATAAAGGGGATGTCCCAGGGAGCGTAGAAGTGGGATGTCATCAGTTCGCCAATCACATGTGAAGCGCTTTTTGCCCCTGTTTCGGTAACGGTAGAGACGAAAACCGCGACGTCAGGCGCACGCTCTGCCACAACTGACACGAATGGGCTGGCGCCCTGCACCTCGCCCACGGATACCGAATGCAGCCACAGAGTCAGACCGTCCGGCGCCTGCCTGAATTTTTCGATTTTATCCGTGGAATATATGCCGCATCGCTCGTCAAAGCCAGTTGAATGCCCTCTTTCGAGAGGCCCGCGTATAAGTGGAAATATCGCGCTTGAGAGTAACCCATATGCGCGAAGGGCAAAACTCATCTACGAAACTCCGGCCTTCAGAATCTCGTGAATGTGTATTATTCCTGACGGTTTTCTGCCATCCACCGCCACCAGGACTGAAATTTCGAGCTCCTCCATTATCCTGACCGCTTCAGTCGCGAGCTTCTCCGGATCAATTGTGCGAGGGGCGCTGGTCATACCCTCCTCCACAGGAACATCCATAGCGGTTACCCCCATGCGCTCCATCAATCTGCGCAGGTCTCCGTCAGTAAAAATTCCGCACAGGTCCCCGCATTCATCTACGACAACTGTGGCGCCATATCCCTTGCTGGTTATCTCGAAGAGCGCCTCCCGAACGGAAGAACCCATGCGGGTCACCGGCAAGCTCTCTCCCTTTCCCATAAGATCCGACACTCGCGTAAGCAGGCTTCGACCGAGCGAACCCCCTGGATGGAACATCGCAAAATCCTCAGGTTTCAACCCTCTTAGCTTTGTCGAGATACCCGCTATCGCGTCGCCCACAGCCATCTGCACGGACGTGCTGCTCGTCGGCGCCAGACCGAGTGGATCCGCCTCTCGCTCCACTCCTGTATTCAAGGATATGTCCGAGTTCTGCGCCAGAGTCGAAGACGGCTTTCCGGTCATGGCTATCACCCGTGCTCCTATCCTGCGGAAGTATGGCAGGATAGCCAGTACTTCATCGGTCTCCCCGCTGTTGCTTATGAGGAGCCCTATATCATCGGGGCAGACCATTCCCAGGTCTCCGTGCGAGGCCTCCGCAGCATGCAGGAAGAACGCCGGGACGCCAAGAGACGCAAGGGTTGCCGCCATCTTGCGTCCCACATGTCCTGATTTGCCAAGCCCTGATACGACAACCCGGCCTCTGCATGACGCCACGAGCCGGGCAGCATGTACCAGCTCATATCCGATGTGCGCTGCCGCCATCTCGATGGCGCGCGCCTCGGTCAAAATAACGTCACGTCCGACCGACAGCAACTCTTCGTCCAGCATGTTGTACGCGTTCTTTTCTGACGCGCCGATTTTTTCACTCTCCATGACAAATCATCCGCCTACAATACCCTACGGTGTTCACTGGTCATTTTACCCAATCCAGATCGGCGAAACCAATTCCACCCCTCGTAACCCTGTCGACTTGAGCCATTTCATCGAGCAGAGGCCCAATTTGCCCCAATGGAACCATGTTCGGGCCGTCACTCTTGGCGAGGTCCGGTTCGGGGTGGACCTCCAGAAACACAGAGTCAACCCCAACGGCAAGCGCCGCCCTGACAAGAGGCCGCACGAAGCGCCTGTCTCCGCCGCTTGAACTTCCCATACCTCCCGGGCTCTGAACGCTGTGAGTCGCGTCGAACATCACCGGAACCCCAAATCCTCTCATCACGACTAACGATCTGTAGTCAACCACCAGTCTGTGATAACCGAAAGCGCTGCCGCGCTCGCAGAGGATTATCCCCGCAGCGCCCGCCTCGCGGCACTTCTCGACAACAGCTCCCATGTCCTCAGGCGCCAGAAATTGAGCTTTTTTCACGTTTATAGGACGTCCGGTTCTGGCCGCAGCGACCAAAAGATCGGTCTGTCTGCACAGAAAAGCCGGTATCTGAAGCATATCCGCGACCAATGCCACCCTCTCCGCCTGGTATGATTCGTGGATGTCGGTCACTACGGGAACATGCGCAATCCGCTTTATCTCCGCGAGCCATTCGAGGCCAAGTTCAAGCCCAGGCCCTCTCTCGCTGTAAATAGACGTCCTGTTGGCCTTGTCGAAAGAGGCCTTGAAAATATAACCAAAACCACGCTCCAGACATGCGTTTTTGAGTACTTCGGCGACCTCGATGCCAAGATCGAGCGACTCCAGCATACAGGGTCCGGCCGTCACGACGAGCCGGTCTCCCCCTATGCCCAGCATCATTTCTGTTCTTTTATTATCTTCACGAGCTTCAGCACCCTGACTATCATTTTTTCCGGTATTTCCCACTCGGCCACATCCTCCTCTTTTTCAGTATCATAATTTTCTTCGCTGATCTCGTGACTTTCATCGCCGCAAGCCGAAATATCATCATCTATGCCGAGACATGTTTTACTCAATATCTTATATAACTTGCACCTTGCGTCCCATCCAAGCTCCTCAGCCGCGTACTCCACGACCGCGTCAAGGGCGCCGGGTCCGCCGAGGAGTCTTATGCCGACTTCGGCCATCTCGTTGCGTTTCACCGGATTGGCCAGAAGATCGAGCGCGGCGGCGGCAATTGCCCCTGATCTTGGCAGAGTCAGGATCTCAGACTCCCGCAATAATTTTTTCTGTATAAGTTTACTTCGCTCGATTATTGAGAGCACCGGGACTCCCAGTCCAGCTGAGACCTGGTTTGCCGTGCCTCCAAGCCCTATCAGCAGATCAGCCCCATAGGCCACCGGAGCGAGCGGCCCAGTATATAACCCGACTTTTGCGAGTCCCACCTGAAGTTGCAATCTATCGTCACACTTATACGGCAAACTCTCCAGCAGGAGATTTTTATCCAGCGTAGGCGCTAGCACCATAATATAGCTGCACGTTATTTTCTCGGACATCAACGAGACCGCGTTCAGCAGCATGCCGACGTCTTCGTACGCTCTCGGTCTGCTTCCAGGCAACAGCATGACGTGCGGACGCTCCAGGTTTTTCCACGGGTCGGAGTTCACGTCAAACTCCATCGCGAGATCCATCAGCGGATTGCCGCAAAAAACCGCGTCTATTCCTGAGATTTTGAGATTATCAGCGGTCTCGGCATCCCTTGTCCAGACCCTCTTCGCCCTCGTTTTCATCAGCCTGCGTTCCGCAAGCCAGTGGCCTCTGAGCTTTACGCTCTTTGCCGTGGCCAGAAGAACGGGAGTCAACCCCTGGCCCCACAAGGTATGCGCTAACAGATATATATCCCCCACGCATATTGGCGTGCGAAACCTCCCCCGCGCCGACCTCCATACCCCTATCTGCCGATTTATCAGATGCAGCAGACCGTGTCTGAAATCCCTCAGCAGAGCCTTGATCGAGTACTTGATTATCCCGGCGCTCGGCATGTCTGAAGGAGGTGAAATTACCGGAATATTCCTGTCGAGATACTCCTTTCCGCAGCCCACCAGGGAAAACGCCGATATTTCGGCAAGAGGGAAGCGGTCGCGGAGCCTGGAAGCAAGTAAAGCTCCGACAGAGTCCTCGCCATAACCGTTAGACGTCACTATAAACTTCGGCATCAGCTTTTGAGAGATGGTTCGCCAGAATCGATCATCCTCATCCACTGAGACCGATATGCAGGGAATATAGAGCGGCAGTATAAAGGAAGGATTCTTGGGCATATTCTGAAGATCCTTCTCCGTGCATATGAAACCCGTTGCTTTATAACGGACCGCAAGCCGCCCCAAATAATCGAGGTCCTTACATGAAAACCTGTGATGATCACGATATGTGCGGTTTACCACAATATTCATGCCCATAG
>JAISRE010000064.1 GCA_031273805.1 Synergistaceae bacterium
ATCTCCTGCACTGACGCGTTGACTTGCTCGCCTGTCGTTGCGAGATCGCTGAGATTCGTGCTCATGCTGTCGACATGGACCTTGAACTCCTGCATCGAGGCGCTTGTCTCCTCCGCAAGCGAGGAGAAGTTGTGCGCGGTTTCATTTATATTGTCGCTGGCGCCCTTGACAGTGCCGATTATGCCGCCGAGGTTATAGGCCATGTTCTGGAGATTCCGCCCCATTGTCGCGATCTCATCCTTGCCCTGCGTGTCAAAGGTACAGTTGAGATCGCCGTTAGCCAACAACGCTATATTCGCCTCAGTCCTTCTCACCGGAAACGTGATCGTTCTCGCTATCAATATGGATAAAACAAGGCCAGAGGCCAAGGCTATCACGGATACGACCAAGGTTTGGATCTGCTCTGTTCTCGCGGCTGCGTGACTTCTGTCGTTCTCCTCGTCAGCATAAGCTATGAGCAGTTTTGCAAGGCTGTCGAAGGCCGACATATATTCATTCTCGGTCACTGTGATATCGCTGCCCAGATATAAGCGCTCGTACATCTCCCGGATCAGGACGGGGTCCCCGCTCCTGCCGGCGGCTATGACCATATCCTGTTTTGCGATAGCGCTGTTTTGAAGTTGAAGGAGCTTTTGGAAGAGCTCTCTTTCATCATCGTGGAGTATAGTGCCCTCATATATGCGCAGCAGTTCGTCAACCCTCTGTCTGTTATCGCTCACCATCGCCACGATTTCATCCTTGCCGGCTTCGTCGATATCCAGCATCCGGGACGCCAGCCGTCTCGCCTGAATGGCGTTCGACTTAGCCTCCAAAACCCACATCGCCGGTTTAGCGAAAACGTCGTAAGTTTCATCTACGCTTTTTTTGATATCCCTGATAGTCCTGTAGCTCAAACCAAAAATAACCATCTGCGCAATTATCATGATGATGGTTAAAAGAAGTATCTTCGACATGATGCTGAGATTTCGATAAACTTTCATATTAACTCCTCCTTGGTTGAAATTTACTCGGAAATGATATTATCGGGGGCATTATTTCGTAATGAATAAATGCGTGAATCAGTTTACGCAATAAACACAAAGTTTTATGCGTCAAATCACATTAAGTAACTGATGACCCCGACGAGCCGGACGACTCTAGCGGCAGCGCGAATGGGCAGGAGGTGACCGGCACGCCGGGGAATATCGCGGATAGCCTGCCCAAGACGGTCACACTCCCCGTGAAGAACGGCGCTGTGACGGAGGAGACTCTGGCCCTGATCGACGGCGCGGGGCTCAATCCGAACAACCCTGACAACGTGAACGAAAACGGCTAGCCGTTCACCATCATAGGCGGGGACGGAGTGCTCGTCGCGAACCCGGACGCGCGATACTCGACGCGATAGACGCCGCCGATGAGGGGAAAAATTTAACAGGGGTCCAGGGAAACCCACGATCTTGGCAGGCGCGAAGGAATCGCTGATTAAATGTTCTTCGAGCGAAATGGAGCGGATTCGCCCATTGCAGCCGAGGGTTATTTGATCAGTGGTTCCCTAAGTTATTATTCAGAGGTGAGGCGGCGATGGCGACATCGTATATGGGCACGACATGGAGAGTTCGCTATTACAACGGCAAAACCCTGCTGGGGATTATGGAGCTGATAGACGACAACGCTTTCAGGGCAAAGAGCACAATCTACTACCGCCGCCCCGAAGGCACTGACAGGATAATCACCCTGACCCCCGACGGAAGGAAGCTCCTACGCGCTCGAAAAGCAAAATGGCGCCGCATGGAGTAGGTTGGACAGGGATAAGGATCGTGTATAATATATTATATATTTTCATCAAAAAAGAGGTGATATGGCTAACATGTTATCTATTAATCAGGAATTGGCAAATCGCGTTCGCGCCAGGCGTAAAGAAGGCAAACTCTCCCAAGCGCGTATGGCCTCCAAATCAGGGGTAAGCCTTGGTTCGATCAAGCGTTTCGAACTGACAGGCGAGATTTCGCTCTCCTCGCTGTTGCGCATTGCCTTTGTCTTGGGTTTCGAGGACGACTTCAAACAACTTTTTTCCCGTAAAAACTACCAATCCCTGGACGAGATAATCGATCATGAATAATAAAGTCATAAGCGTGTTTTATCACCAACAGAAAGTCGGCCGCATTGCGCAGACACCCCAGCGCCTTTGCGCTTTTGAGTATGACGGAAATTGGCTTTCGTCTGGATTTCCCATCTCCCCTTTCAAGCTGCCACTCCAAAAGCAGGTCTTTATCGCGCCTAGGGAGCCATTTGACGGGAACTTCGGCGTTTTTAACGACTCGCTGCCTGATGGCTGGGGACGTTTGCTCATTGACCGTCTCTTACTCAAAAAAGGGCTCAAACCGGCCGAGGTGTCAGTGCTTGACAGATTGGCTCTTGTCGGGAAAAGCGGCATGGGGGCGTTAGAGTATCAGCCCGAAGAAACATGGACATTCTCCGCTGCCGGCGCCACAGATATACGTCGACTGGCGGAGGAGGTCAGCGAGATTTTGCATGATAAACAACTGCCGGACAAAACCTTCTTTGACCTGGTTAAACTCGGCGGTTCCAGCGGAGGAGCGCGACCCAAGGCGCTCATCAAAATACAAGGCGAGGACTGGATCGTCAAATTTCCCGCTCGAAATGACCACACTGATATTGGCCATGAGGAATATCAGTATTCACTACTGGCGCGAGAAGCGGGGCTGGACTTCCCGGAGACTCGCTTGCTCGATGGTGAATATTTTGCCGTCAAACGCTTTGATCGCCGTGACCATCACAAAATTCACATGCTCTCCCTAAGCGCTCTTTTGGACGCCTCACACCGATTCCCCTCTCTGGACTACGTGGATGCGCTGCTTGCGACCTTGAAGTTGACGCGAGACTACCGTGAAGCGGAAAAAATGTACCGCCTGATGTGCTTTAACGTCCTAACTCACAATCGTGACGACCACGCCAAAAACTTCTCTTTTTTGTATATCGCCGATAAGTGGGTACTCTCCCCCGCTTATGACCTTACCTATGCCGAAGGTCCGGGAGGAGAACACTCTACCGCCATTGACGGCGAGGGGAAAAGCCCCTCCGGAGCGCATATTTTGAGCGCTGCGCGCAAGGCAGGACTTGACTTGAAACACGCCCAAGACATCTTGGCCGAGGTGAGTAAAGCGACGCAAGGGCTTTGCCTCAAATCACAGGTTAATAGTGGATTCTGACGGCGCCAAAGAACCGGACGACCCGAGCGGCGGAACGAAGCGCTTCGTTGGGTTCCGGCGGGTTTCGCAGGTCTTCCATAATCTGCTCCATGTCTGTCTGCGAGACGCGAATAATCCTGTGCCTGTCGATGATTTCAGCGACAGCTTCCGTAGTGGCCGCGATGATGATGTCCGACAATGAACGCTCTTCAAGCTCCGCAGCTTCGTCCCATGCCCGTTTTAAATCCGGTGGCACTCGAAGCCCTACGCGAGCGCTTTTTATGGTTTGTGCTTGCTGTGTTGGCATAGGCGCCTCATCTCCTTTCTCCACATAGAGTACGTCAGATTGACTCACGCGCCAAGTGTCGAATTTCAGTGTTTGCAAGCCTTCTCGCGAGTTGTCCCCGAATTTTCTATGAATTTTCTCGTGGAAAGAAATCCGCTCTCCCTGATCACAAATCGGTATTTGTAATCAGCGGCCTCTCCTGAGTAGTCAACGTTGATTCTTTTGGTGGAGAGTACCGACTCCTCCGGGCGGAGTGTTCCATGCGTGATGAAAAGCCTTGTTCCGCACAGGTCGGCGCCGTAGAGCTCGCGGGTTATGTTCATGGCTATGCATAGTTTCCCCGGGCCGCCGCATAATTTTCTGACACCGCTGATACCTCTTCGCTCCTCCATGAGCGGAATTCCGCACGTAGGCTCGATCGCCCTGATAAGCACCGCCTCCGGCTCATCCTGGATGTTCGCCACCACGTTGAAGCAGTTGTACATGCCGTAAATTAAATATACATAGGCGAATCCCCCCGGGCCGAACATAATGTTCGTTCTGTGTGAATCCCTGACGGATGATATCTTATATGAGTGACACGCCGCGTCGGAGCGTCCGGCGTATGCCTCGGTCTCGACGATGCGTCCTGCGGTCAGTCCCTCAGGGGAGTCGTGCGTGAGAACCGCTCCCAATAATTTTTCGGCCGTCACCACGGCGCTTGTCAGATAAAACTCCCTTGGAAGCACGGGCGCATCGCTCGGCATAACGCTCCCACCTCCATTTATATATGACTCAGCTTCTCACATGCTGCAGTTCCGAAGGGTCAAGGCGCCCCGGCATCCATCTTGATATACTCCCGAATAGCCCATTTATTCGATTTCTGCAAATACTATATTTATAACCCTGTTTAAGATATCTTTAGGTAACTTTTCTACAAAACGACAGTTCCTTTGCCTGATATCCAAGGATTTTATCTGTTCGCACATTATTACCCCGGTCGTCTGAGTACGCCCGTCCAATTGCACGTGCAGCGGAAAACTGTTAATGGTGTTGGTAATAGGACATACTATTGCCAAATTCGTTTTGACGTTGAAAAAATCATTACTCACCACTAATGCTGGTCGATATCCCGCCTGTTCGTGACCGCTCTGCGGGTTGAAATCCAACTTAACGATATCTCCTTGACTCACCATATTTCATCACCTACAGGATGACCCCAGTCTACCTCATCAGGCACATATACGTCGTCAAAACCCTCAAACAGCTCCTGAATCGATTTCCTTTTGTGATGCTTCCTGATGATAATGAAGTTTTTTTCTGCGGTAATTTCCACGGAGTCGCCGTTCGAGATATCAGCGATGTCCAAAATATCGCGTGGAATACGCACACCTTGGCTATTTCCCCATTTAGTCACAGCAGTTATCATAGCGAGCCCTCCCAATAAGGTATATACTTAGTATATACCTTATTGGGAGGGCAGTAAATATCCCTTAGACTTAATCCGTGGTATGATTATATAGTATCATATGAAGGTTTCCTTAATATCATCAATGCTCAGAGGACAATAATTATTATCTGGGGTGATTGTGCTGTCTGATCTCGGCGATTTTTCCGCAAAACCCAAGAAACACCCTGTCGCGCTGCTGTGGAACCTATCTCGCGGTTTCCGGCTCATGTATATGGTTTCATTTGTTGCGATGCTCGTCTCCATGTTCTGCAATTTTTTGATGCCTCAGGTGATTCGATTTGTCGTGGACAATGTCGCGGGAGGCCTGCTTGTATCGGAGATGCCGGTGCTCTCCGGAATATTCGAGTTTTCCGGGCTGATCTCCAAGGTGGAGCTGCTGAGGGAGCACCATGCGCTCATAGGTCTGATCGTAGTTTGCGTCTCCTCCGCAAGCGGCATATTCAGCTTCATCTATCACAAGGCGCTCTCCATGGCGTCGGAGGGACTGATCAAGGGGCTGAGGGACAGACTCTTTGCGCATATTCAACTTCTGCCCTACGAGTGGCATATTGGCATTCAGACAGGAGATATCATTCAGCGATGCACCTCGGACGTCGATATCGTCCGCAACTTCGTCTCCAATCAGCTAATAGAGATCATCCGGGCTGTGGTGCTGGTGGTGTTTGCCTACAGCATCCTCTTCCCAATGAACTTCGTCCTGGCCGCCACCTCTTTTGTATACTTGCCCGTCGTGTTCTTCTACTCCACAATATTCCTTCGCAGGGCCACCGAGCGCTTTCTGGAGACCGACGAGGCCGAGGGACAGCTGCTGGCCATAGCTCAGGAGAACTTCACCGGAGTGAGGGTGGTACGCGCCTTCGGGCGGGAGCGGTATGAGGTTGATCGTTTTGACCGGCAGAACAGGCTCTTTGCGGAGCTCTGGATGCGGCTCGGGAGGATGCTAAGTACATACTGGGGTTTCGGCGACCTGCTGACTGGTCTTCAGATGGTGACGATATGCGTGGCTGGGGCATATCAGTCATCTCTGGGCGCGGTCACGATAGGCGAATTCATTGTTTTTTTGACGTATAACTCCATGATAATCTGGCCGGTTCGCGGGCTCGGACGAGTGCTGTCGGAGGCCGGCAAGACGCTGGTCTCCCTGGGCCGCATCGGCGAGATACTGGACGCTCCGACTGAAACTGACGAAGAGTCCTCGATGACGGGGCCATTGGACGGGGATATCGAGTTCGATCATGTCAGCTTTTCGTACGGGGACTCCCCAGTTCTGCGCGACGTGTCGTTCAAGGCGGAGAGCGGCAGAACGCTGGGGATATTGGGCGCTACCGGCTCCGGCAAGACGACGATAGCTCACCTGATATGCAGGCTCTATGACCTCAAGGACGGCTGTGGGGAGATTCGCATCGGCGGAGTGGATATCAGGAGGTATTCCCTCTCCTGGCTTCGTTCGAACGTCGGCATTGTTCTTCAGGAGCCCTTTCTCTACTCCCGCACCATAGCGGAAAACGTGGCGTCGCTCTCCACCGGCCGCCACGACATGAGCGAGATAAAGGAAGCGTGCGCCATCTCACAGGTGCATGACGCGATAGAACAGTTCTCCCACGGTTACGACACCTTAGTCGGCGAGCGGGGAGTGACCCTGTCGGGAGGGCAGAAGCAGAGGGTGGCAATAGCGAGGACCATCCTGAAGAATCCGCCGATAATGATATTCGATGACTCGCTCTCGGCGGTGGATACGGAGACGGACTCAAAGATTCGGGCCGCCTTGCGCAATCGTGTAAAGGGGGTAACGACAATAATAATAGCTCACAGAATAACCTCCTTATCTGGCGCCGACAAGATAATGGTGATGGAGAACGGACGCATCGCGGAGATCGGGACTCCGTCTGAGCTCATGAGTCAGAACGGGATATACAGACGGATTCGGGATATGCAGCAGAGCGTCGAGGAGGAACTTGGAGAGTGGAGCTGAATAAAAATGGCGTCATATGATGATGAAACATACAACAAACCATTCAACCTGCGAGTGTGGGCCGCAATGGTTCCGTTTTTCAAGCCGTATCGCTGGGAGTTGCTGAAAATAGCGCTGCTGATGCTCTTCTGTTCTCTGGTCGACGTCTCCATCCCCCTGTTCCAAAAGTACATCATCGACAATTTTATATTCACCCGCGCTACAGACGGCATAATTACGGCGGCATTAGTCGCGGTTGCCGTGTTGATCTGCAACCTCGTGAGCGTGGTGCTCTACACGCGGCTGGCTATAAAGGTCGAGGTGAGCTTCGCACGTGATCTGAAAAAAGCCTGTTTCGATCACCTTCAGACGCTCTCGCTCTCGTACTACAACACAACCCCTGTGGGCTACATCATCGCGCGCGTCATGTCAGATACGGATAAGATCGGGCTCATAGTGGCCTGGGGGCTCGTCGACCTCATGTGGGGAGTATCCTATGCTGTGCTGGCGCTGATATCGATGCTTGTTCTCGACTATCGCCTCGGCATTTGGATGCTTCTGGTGATGCCCGTGATGGCCGTGCTGACAACCTGGTTTCAGAATAAGATACTTCACCACAACAGGCTCGTCCGCCGCACGAACTCTCTCATAACCGGCGCCTTCAATGAGGGCATACTGGGCGCGCGCACGTCGAAGACTCTGGTTATAGAAGACGTTAACGGCGCCGGATTTGCCAAGCTCACAGATGAAATGTACAGAGGTACGGTTCGCTCCGCCGTGCTCAGCGCGGCATACACCCCTGTGATGATGGCCTTCGGCGCGGTCGCCGTGGCAATAATTCTGGTCCAGGGCTCGTCGTTCGTGATTATGAAGGTCATAGCGTTCGGCACACTGTCCGCAATGGTCTCTTACGCAATTAACATATTCGAGCCCATACAGCACCTCTCCCACATCTTCTCAGAGGCCACGTCCACCCAGGCGAATATAGAGCGCGTCGACGCGCTGCTGCACCGAAAGCCTGAGATAACCGACTCCCCCGAGGTCATCGCCCGGTACGGCGACAGCTTCTCGCCAAAGAGGGAAAATTGGGAGGAACTCAAGGGAGACGTCCGCTTCGACGACGTCACCTTCAAATACCCGGATGGCGACGAATACGTCCTTGAACACTTCAACCTCGATGTGCCCGCCGGCGCCTGCGTCGCCATAGTCGGAGAAACGGGCGCGGGAAAGTCTACTTTGGTTAACCTCGTCTGCCGCTTTTTTGAGCCGACTTCGGGCAGAATTATGATCGATGGCATTGATTATCGCGAGCGCTCGCAGCTTTGGCTGCATTCGAACATCGGCTATGTGCTCCAGAGCCCTCATCTGTTCTCCGGGAGCGTCAGGGACAATATACGGTATGGGAGGCTGGACGCGACGGATGACGAGATAATGGAGGCGTCACGTCTCGTGTCGGCCGACGCGGTGCTGGAGAAACTTCCTCATGGTCTTGACAGCGATGTGGGAGAGGGAGGAGACCGTCTCTCCACCGGGGAAAAGCAGCTGATTTCGTTTGCCCGCGCGGTCCTGGCCAACCCCAGGATTTTTGTGCTGGACGAGGCCACATCCTCCATAGATACCGAGATGGAGCGGCGCATACAGAACGCGATATCACGCATCCTGAAGGATCGCACGTCATTCCTGATAGCCCACAGGCTGTCGACCATCAAGATGGCCGATTTAATACTGGTGGTTAAGGATGGGAAGATAATCGAACAGGGAACGCACCGCGAGCTGCTGCGTAAGAAGGGACACTATCTGGAGCTATACTCCATGCAGTATGAGGAGGATCTGATCAGGCGATAGGCGCCGCGCCCGTCATTCAGGCTCGTCAAGCTCGCGAGGCCCGTTCCGCTCATCCGCCTCGTCCGATTCCCTGATCTCAAGCGTCTTTATGACGCCTCTGCCGTTGAGGATGCGGACGTCCGCGTACACCGAATATCGGTTCGACGAGTTTATTTTTTCCTCCAATTCACGGCCGGTTCCCTCAGGGACGTAATAAGCGCCCAGACCGTAGTCGCAGCTATATTGGATGCGCGACCAGTTTTTGAATAATGTTCCCTTGATGTACAGTCCGTCCGCCGGCCGCTCTAAGGACACCCGTGAAATGGAGGCGACGCCCGCGTCGTCGAGTTCGAGCGTCACGTATACGTCGTCTCCAATATTCTTCCGATAATAATTATCGTCATTGGTATCCACTCCCTGCGGCAATAACTCATCCGGTATCTCGGTGATGCGGTAATCCAGAATGACGTAGTCGCCCCGCAGCAAGTCCCTCGGGTCAACGGGGATCGTCTCCAACAGCGCCCTGGCGCCAATATGAAGGATGGTAAAATTTACAATCGGGGTATAGAACATGATCGCAATCGGCAGAATGGCGATCGATACGTATTTAACCGCCAGGGATTTAAACAGCCGCAGAGTCATCGTCCCTCACCTCCGTAATGAGCCGAATCGCTATCTACGCTGCTGCCTGCGGACTTTGAGGCCGATTTATTCCATTTATTCCACCGTCTGTAGGCGAACGCTATGGCGAGCATCAAAACTCCGCCAAGGATAAAGAACAGCGATTTCGACATAAAGCTGTAGAACATGTCGAAGTACCAGCGCGCCAAGAGAACGCAGAGCAGGAAAACGGATAAACCGCCGAACCTGGATCGGTAGATGATGCGATAGAAGAGGTAGACGGCCAGGATCAAACTCGAAATCAGAGGGCGCCCTATCCCCTGATCGTATCGGTAACGCCCTATCTCCCATATGCTTCCGAAGGTCAGTGACATGCCTGATAGAGTGACGCACAGCAGGCCCTGCAGGTCGAGGTCGCCCGTATTCAGCTTATACGCCATCGCCTCGATGATTATTCCGATAAATATAATGGCAAAGATAAACGGCAGCGGACCGTTGCCGCGGCTGTTGGTGACGCATATCCAGGTGAACCAGTTCAAGATGAGAAAGTTGCTCCAAAAAACAGCTCTGGCGGAGCCGCCCAACAAAATCGCCTTGATCTTCGACCCTCCGGCGGCGAGCTCGTTTTTTCTCGATTCGCGCCAAATCCACCAGGCTAGCGCAACCATAAAAATCATTAGGATCGTGGGCTGATATGGCGTGAATATCTCCAGAATGTTAAAGGGGTGGAGCCTGTCCCTCGAAAAGGAGAATAAATCGTTGTATTGGTAATAAATGGAATTTATGTATATTAGCGCGATGCTCTCATATAAAACATATATCGGTATGCTGCGTACCAATAACAATGTCGGGGCGAACACAATGAGCCACGTCACCCAAAGATCGGTCAGATCCCCCGCTATGTGAAAAATCTGCGACATGAGCGCAATCCCGCCCAGTATCAGAAAGCCAGAGAAAAACAGCAGGATCTCAGAGGCGGTTTTGCGGGATGATCGTTCGAAGTAATAGGCCCCTGCCACGCTTGCGACGTACGAGCTCACTATCAACGCGATCTTCAGCCACCCCGGCATCATCCGCCAGTTCGCCGCGATAAAGCTCAAAACGCCTATGCCTATCATCAGCGCGCCCAGTGTGACAACCACCGCAGGCAGGTGTTTTACTACAACGTAGTTGTCGAGAATCACGTTCCTCTGCCCTTCGGAGATCAATCCCTGAGATACCCAATCGCGTGACTCGTCATGCAAAAACCTTCGCCTTGACTCAGATATCTTGCGCTCCAAATAATATCCCCTCCTCAACGGACGTGATTCATTAGTGTTTTATATTATAACCTAAATCCCGTGATAGTTTGAGCACATACATTTATCGAGAAATGGAAGGCGAAGCGGAATAAAGACGGCCTGAAATCCTCAATGCTTACGTGTGTTTGTAGATGCCCTTTGCGTCTGGTATGCTATAATCGCCAAAAGGCGGGTGATCGGACATGCAAACGATAAAAGCATATTTTGACGGAAACGTTTTCGTCCCTATAGATAAAATAACTGTGCCTACGAATCAAAGGGCTGTTGTCACGCTTGTCGGCGACGTGGCGGAAGATAAGATACAACGGCAAAACTCTGGGAAATCGTATTTGCGTTATACGGGCGCCCTGTCGGACGAGAGCCGCGCGGAAATTGAAGCGATTTTACAGGATACTGCGCGTGTCGATATAAATGAATGGTAGCGTTATTGACACGAATGTAATCATCAGGATGCTTAACGGCGATGAGGCCGCTATAAATTTGTTGAACACGGTTGGCCGCGCTTTTATACCGATTATCGTTGTTGGCGAGCTTTTTTACGGGGCGGCGAAATCGACTCGCAGGCAAGAAAACATGGAACTTTTCCGTAGGGCGATAGACTCCTTTGACGGTATCCTGACAGTCGATGAAACAGTTGCCGAATCATACGGCGTCATAAAGTTCGATTTGAAAAAAAATGGATTCACCATTCCCGAAAACGATTTATGGATAGCGGCTGTTTCACACGCCCATGACTTGCCGCTGGCAACATTCGATGAACATTTCAAACATATTTCGCGCATCGAAGTCATCCCGCGCTAATCGAAACCCGCGCAGTATACTATAACCGCCCCCAAAATGATGGACTTTGTAGAAAAAACATGCTATATTTCTACAAAATACGGAGGCGGTTGATATGGCCAAATCTACCAAAAACAGGGTATTATACCGCATATACAGCAGGGGCAGGGGATGGGCTTTTTCAGCGACAGACTTTACGGGGGATCTTGCGCGCTGGAAAGTTGACCGTTCCCTGGCCGATTTAGCCAGAGAAGGAAAAATCCGCCGCATTGCGCAGGGGCTTTACGATTATCCCATGTACAGCGGCATATTGAAAAAGGAAATCGCCCCCGACATTCACAGGGCGGCGGACGCGCTGGCGCGCAAATACGGCTGGCGCATATACCCTGACGGGAATACCGCCCTGAACTATCTCGGCCTCTCCACGCAAATTGCCGCGAAACACATCTATCTCTC
>JAISRE010000079.1 GCA_031273805.1 Synergistaceae bacterium
GTCAGGGGCCGGGAAGCGTTAGCGCGATAAACAGATCATGGTTAATGTGCGTCCGGGTCCCCCGGCTTGACCTCTTCTGTCGTCCCCCGGCTTGACCGGGGGACCCATAATCCCCTCAAACCCAGATAAATACAGCGAACAACTCATGAATCATGCGCATCCGTGGGTCCTCCGGTCAAGCCGGAGGACGACAGGGAGGATCATGCTGGAGGACGACAGAAAAAGGCTGAGCCGGGGGACGACATTGGGTTTAATCTTTATCCTCCAGCCCTACTTCCAGATGTCTGGCTCGGAACTCAAAAGCTCCCCAGTGGGCTAGCTGTATCAGAATCGGCATCAGGCCGTCGCATGAATCCGTCAGGGAGTACTCCACGCGCACGGGCATCTCCATATATTGCGTCCTGCGCACGAGTCCGTCTTCCTCCAAATCCTTCAGAGAACTTGCCAACATGGTGTTGGTTATGCCCATTATCTTACGCCTCAGTTCGTTGTACCTGGTCGCGCCGTCGGAGTGCAGCGCGCAGAGAATGGGTATCTTCCACTTTCCGCCAATCAACTTCAGGGAGCTTCCCAATGGACAATAGCCCATGCATGGGCATTTGTTCTTGCATGGGCTGCCGGCACACTCAGTTTTTTCAAGCATAGTCATTTTTTCAGCACCTGCTAATTAAATTCTGCGTACTTGAATTTACTTAATCGCAGTAATAATATCTTACCAGATAGTAATAGCAAAGTTAACTGCTATCTAAAAATTTTTGAGGAGGTATGAAGATGGTTATCACTGATGAGGTAAAGCGCGTGGTGGAGGGCTCGGCATTTCTCTCGCTCGTAACGTTAAACCCGGATGGGACTCCCCACCCAATTATTGTCGGCAAGGGCGAGGTGTCGGGGGATAATGTCGTTTTTGGCATCTATAAAATGTCGGAGACGCAGAAAAACGTCACAGCGAACAATAAAGTCTGGGTCGTGGCCGCAACGACTGAGGGCGGACCAAAGGGCGCAAAGGGCTATCGTCTCTCCGGAGTTGCCAAAGCCGCCGGGAAACAGCTTATTTTCACCCCTGATAAGGTGGAAGCTTTGTTATAATACATTAATGAAACCTGTGATCACATAAGAGATACGCCGAAAAACGGAGGAAGCACGGTTCATGTCACGATCCTCCGTTTTTGAATATGACTGCTACGGCATAAAGCACACGATTCGAACAACGCGGGAAGCGAACAAACAATCACCATTACACTCAAACAGTAAACCAGACGCTGCGAGATCTTTCTGGGTGATGAAATTCGGATAACATATATTACCCTCCCGGAGATACGGAGGGAATCTATCTTTGGAGCTGGGTCGTGACGACAGTTCGCGGTTCTGTTCTGAAGAACATTTAATCAGCGGTTCCTCATGGACCTATTAGAACCTCTCGTAGGATAAGTTTATTGGAGAACTAAAGGGGAGAACGGCAAAATGGACTTGTGCGTGTTATCGTGCGGAATTTTTCAGCCTGAGTTGGAACACATTTTTCCTGACGTGCAACGCGAATTGCACGGTTACGATATTGAAATAAGTTTTGTCCCGCCTGCGCTGCACGTCGATTATAAAAAATTGAAAGAGGGGATCCTCACTGGGCTGGCGTCTATCGCCAAGCCTACGGGACAGACTGAACAAAAGATACTGCTCTTCTACGGGAGCATGTGCCACCCGGACTTGGCTCAAATGGCCGGAGAATCCGGCGCCATTCATCCGCGAGAGGGAAACTGCATCGATATGTTCCTCAGTCCCGGGCAAAAAAAGGAGATAGAGGCGTCGGAGAACGTATTTTTCATGACCGGCGGATGGTTCAAGCATTGGCGCGAGATATTCCAGCAGGGACAGGGATGGGATACAATCGACGCCAGGATAAACTTTGGCAGGTACGATAAAATTCTTATCCTGGACAGCGGAAGCCACGACATTTCCGAGGAGGAAATATTCGAGTTCTATGATTACATTCAGGTACCCATAGACATAGAGCCGATAACGCTGGACTATTTCAAGAGCGTCGTGACGAATATCTGCCGCGAGGTCATGAACGTCAATACGGTCACCGCATGAAGCCGCGCGCCTCAGGCGGAGACAGGCGGTCTGCCTTAAAGTAAACTATTCCCTGGAGAGTGAGTTGCCTTGAATGCCCAAGATTGCCCGAATCACTCAAAGTTTCAGCCGCCCGAGGGTATCGGATATAGCCGAAGCCGTCGCGTCTGAGTTCAATCGGCTTTCACTCGGTGATATCTGCTGCGGTAAACGAGTAGGTATAACAGCGGGAAGCAGGGGGATAACGGATATCATCCCTCTGCTTAAAGCATTGATCAGGGAGATAACGGCCTCAGGCGGCAGCCCAGTGCTGATTGCCGCAATGGGAAGCCACGGCGGAGGGACTGAGAGCGGACAGCGCGAGCTGCTCTCAGACCTTGGCGTCACAGAGGATTCGCTCACGGTTCCCGTAGCGGCGAGCGTCTCCTGCGTTAAGATAGGGGTTACAAATAGCGGGCTGGAGGCATTCGTCACGGAGGCGTCTGGGTCACTTGACGTCATTCTGCCGGTGAACAGAATAAAGCCCCACACAGCGTTCCACGGCGCCATTGAGAGCGGACTGCACAAGATGCTGGTTGTGGGTCTTGGGGGTCCGATGGGCGCCGCCCAGTTTCACTCCAGAGGAGCGGATGAACTTCCGGAATTACTGCGGGAAGTTGGCGCCTTCATATTGAACAAGATGCCGATACCGGCCGGTTTTGCGATTGTGGAGAACGCGCATGACGAGACTGCTCTGATAAAGGGGGTTCTTGCGTCGGATTTCGCATCAGAGGAGCCAAAGCTGCTGAATCTGGCCAAGTCCCTGATGCCGTCGCTTCCCGCGCAAAAACTGGATGCCCTCATAATCGAGGAGATGGGCAAGAATTACAGCGGAACAGGGATCGACACGAACATAATAGGCAGGCTCCGCATAGAGGGAGTACCTGAGCCAACGTCCCCGAGCATACAGAAAATAGCCGTCCTGGACCTGTCGAACGAGTCCCACGGCAACGCAAACGGCATAGGCTTGGCCGACATAACGACTAAAAATCTGGTGGATAAGATAGACAGGAGGGCGACTTACCTGAACTGCTCCACTACGGGCTTCCTGATAAGAGGCGCGATACCCGTCTTTTTGGACTCGGAGCGAGAGATGATGGAACTCATGCTCAGAAGCCTCGGAGATCGTCAGGCGTCCGAGCTGCGGCTGATACAGATACCGAATACGCTGAACCTGGCGGAGTGCTTCGTATCCGAGGCGTTGCTCCCGGAAATGCGGTCGGCGCCGCACATCACGATAAGCAGCGACTTGACGGAGATGAGCTTCGACGCGAATGGCCGCCTGACGCACAGGATAGGCCGGTCCGGCTAGAAGAGGAACAGACCTCCGGTCGCAAGCCCCAACGCCGCCCCCGCAAGAACATCGCTGGGATAGTGGACGTACAGATATACGCGCGAGAATGAGATGAGCGACGCGAATATAAAAGAGGTCACGCCAAGCATGCCGCCAGCCTGCCACACCGTTACAAAAGCCGCCGCAAACGACGTCATGGTATGGCATGACGGAAAAGACGAGTCCTCAGGGCGTGAGAGCAGCATGGGATAAGAGCTGTTGATGTTGCACGGGCGCTCTCTCTTGAACAGCGGTTTTATCGCAAAATTGCCGATCAGCGCGCAGGTGGATACACACATAGCGAGCACCAGCCCGGCGTGACGCAGTTTGGTGGTAAATTCACAGATGACCGCATACACAATCCATATTGTGCCCCGATCACCCAGCTTGCTGAAGAGCAACATTACTCTGTCCATCATCGCAGTCTTTAGGTTCTCCTGAACCCAATTGAGAAGGGAAAAATCAATTTTTTTCAAACCCTGTAAACAGTTCATGTTCCACCCCTCGCTAAACCACGTTAAACGTTGAAATTCTCCGACCTCATTCGGCTGCTCCATCTTAATCATAACATGGATGACGCATTAGCGCATTATTTGTTTTACTTACTTTTTATCTATCTATGTCCAATAATCTGTAATTCCCGGAATTATTTTTACCACCATAAAGAATAACAGCTAAGAGAGAACCAGCGAGAATTCATGCAATGCATAAACCAAGTAAAATCAATAAATTTACTTGACGCAA
>JAISRE010000126.1 GCA_031273805.1 Synergistaceae bacterium
CTGTGGGAAGGGATGTCAGTCAGGGAGATAAGCGATCTAGCTATGAAAGAGTACGAAGCGGATAGCTGAAAAATAATAAATATCGCCGTACAGAACACCGTACAGAATGAATCCGTCAACGTTCATAAAATGACTGATACCATGCCATTAAGGCTCTTATGAGAATCCCTGCCTCAACCGCCATCATTAAATTTCAGCCAAGTTAAGATAGCCTCGAATCCGAATAGCAGGGATTCGAGGCTTTTCAACATCCTCCCTAAATTGTATATGTTCGTAATGTGTTGGAGAGCCAGATGAATATCGATTGACAGAGACGGGAAAAACAATGCTGGAGGAGCATAACGGGTATGAAGCCTTATAGGAAGAACCGCGATTTACAAGCCAGAAGTTAAAAACTCTTGTGCGTTTAATAACGTGGCTTCATAATAGTATGTCAGGGACATCGCAAAATGCTTGGCGGGTAACGAGAAATGCAATGCCCTAACGAGGACATTTCCGTATTGAACAGGGATATTCCCGTACCGAACAGGGGGTGTATGTGATACGCCCCTACGATTGTCGTCCGATGCCGTTGGATCAATTGTTCGCGGGTATAAATCCTCGGTTTCAAAACAAATTGGATATTCCGTGTGGCAACGCAATTATTATGAACATATAATTCGTGACGAAGAAGATTATTTTCGTATTTATTGAAGATTAATCTCAAAAATATTCCCCTAATATTGCGCAAAGACGATACTTCAGTTATTCTGTGAGTGTCTTATAGCGCTCTTAAGGATAGTGGGCATTTGTACAGTAGGGAGGTGGTTATATGCCTGACTCGACATACGAAAAATGGATAGTGCCAAACGTGCTCGACTTGCGAGTGGTCGAATTTAGCGGAGGGGACGGATTATCTCCGGGGAGCGCTTACGTAATAGCACACCCTGCGCAGATGCTTAAGCTGTCTCAGAATGTCTGCAACGGCATCTCATACGCGGGATTTTATTTTAAACTGGCTAACGATATTGATATGGGCGGCGCGCAATGGCATCCCATCGGGTATTGTACCGGACCATTTGACAAGAGGGAGTTTTGCGGTACCTTTGACGGGTATGGCAATACTATTAGTAATCTCTGCATATCGGAACCTACCCATAAGAGCTCTGGCTTGTTTGGATATATAGAGTACGCGACGATAAAAAATCTTTACGTGAGAAACTTTATCATAACCGGCGGCAGCTCAGTTGGGGGAGTGATCGGTTATTCGGATAGCAGCACTGTCATGGGATGTTTTTCAGAAGGGAAGATAAATTCTGAGGCTCATCACATTGGCGGTATTGTCGGACTCTCATGCAACTCAACTATCACGAACTGCATCTCAGTTGTCTCCATAACCTCCAAAGAGAGCAAATGCGTCGGTGGCTTGTGCGGTTACGCATACAGCGGCAGCAAGATCAAGACATGCGAAGCTGGGGGAGAGCTTGCCACATCAAACTCTTCTGATGTGGGGGGGGTTATTGGCTCGGCTAAAGATAGCTTTCTCGAGGACTGCTATTCATTCGTTAAAGTTACCGCTAAAGGGTGCGGCTGTGTAGGCGGGTTTAGCGGCACGGTGCGAAACAGCGAGCTCATATCGAGCAGATCCAAGGGATGGGTTAACGCGACAAGCGAAGAGACTGACTGTTTTGTGGGAGGGTTTGCAGGGTTCACCAACAGTAAATTATCCGCTTGCATATCCTCCGGCAGCGTCACAAAGAGCGGGAATGGCGGAGCGATTGGAGGATTCATCGGATATATAGTGAGGGGTAGTATATTTACTTCGTACTCCGTAGGAGATGTCAGTGGAGAGGGCGCAGTTGGCGGGTTTGCCGGTTCCGCAAAATGTACTGATGGTTCGGTTGCCATCATAGAGAATTGTTATTGCATCGGTTCAGTGACATCATTTGAGGAGGACAGCGTTGCGGGCGGCTTCGTGGGAAACATGTCGCGCGAAGGCGGCAACGTAGTCATATCGAAGTGTTATTCGTACGGGAGACTGTCCTTGAGAGTTAACGGTTTTGCTCCAAAGGTATCAAAAGGCAGCATTATCGACTGTTTGTGGCGCAGAGATGAGGACGGAGTAAACCAAAATAACTCTGATGGGCGCGGCATAATCTATCTATCAAGCGATGGATTCGCGAATGAGGATAAATTTATCGAGCTCGGCTGGAGCTTTTTCGATGCCGACAATGTTTGGTATTATGACCCTGAGATATCTCCTGTAAGACCGCACTTGAATGGGCTTATGGTGCTCCAGAAACAGATAGAGACCCAGTAAAAATGGGTCTGTATCGTAGTATCCGGCACAGTTTATGTCGGTAAATACAGAAAGGTAGTTTGTTTTATATACCGCCCATATGCAGGGACTAAGATAGCACGAATTTTTCTATGGCCCATGCGACTCCATCCTCGTCGTTTGTTGGAGCGATATAGTTTGCTGTTTCCTTTACGATTTCTCTTGCGTTTTGCATCGCTACGCCAATTCCTGACAGCCTTAGCATTTCGATATCGTTCTCTCCGTCGCCAATAGCCATTACAGCTTCCATCGGTATCGTGAGCATGTTCGCCATTGCTGTGAGTCCGCGTCCCTTGTTCACTCCGGGGTTCATCATCTCAACGAAGTTTGAGTTTGAGCTTGTCACATACAGCTTGGTTCCGAAGAGTCGTGACAGTTCCTCCTTTAGCTCGTGTGACTGTTCGAGTCCGTCGGTCACTGAAAGGAGTTTTGTCGGCGCGCTCTGCGGGCTGTAAATGTCGTCCCCGATCGGGTGTAATTTCACACCGAAAAACCGCATGTAATCCTGAGCTTCATCCTCGTTTTGATCCTTAACGAAGAGCACGTCGTCGATATATGACTGTACGTACATTCCGCGTTCTCTGAACATGGAGAGCAGCTGACGCGCTATGTCCATATCGAGCGTCAGGTGTGATAAAATCTCTCCGTTCGGTCCGCGCAGCATCGCTCCGTTATAGCATATAAGCGGCATGTGAAACCCCAGCTGCGAGGCAAAGTCCTTAGCCGAGGCGAACATACGCCCTGTATTGATGATTATCGATACTCCAAGCCGCGCTGCTTTGGTCAAGACCTCCATATTGCGTTCCGAGATCTTGCCGAGGCTGTTTAGCAGCGTGCCGTCCAGGTCTGTAGCTATTAATTTTATCGGTGACGACATAGACGCATTTCTCCTTCTTTGCGCGATTGCGATTACCTTCAACATGCCATGAAAAAAGTTTGATACACCGCAATAATTCACATAGCGCTAAACTAAAGTCCCGTCTTATCTTTTTGTTGATTGGCAAACATGACGAGCAATTCCAATATATATTTTAGATGCGGGCGTTCGTCCGAGCCCTTTAATGAACCCAAAACATCCAAAATACCAATGGCCTTCTGTATCTTAGGTGATTTCCTGTTGTGACCAGTAACAGTTCTTTAACATACTCTGCCAAGAATATAAATTACTTAAAGTATTTGCACGCACGCTAGATTGACGCTTACAGTCTTATAGTACTAGCCTTCAACTGATTTTGCAAATCGAATAATTTTATAAATATTAGTTCTCAGTGGCATTGACTAATTAACATTAGGGTTGTATTATTTTATAACATTTTAGGTAAGGATGAATATGACTCCGCGTTTGCAGACGTGCTCAAGAAATTCTCTAAACCTTGCGCAACTTCTAGTCAGCGTGTCTCTCCCTCTGCTCAAAAACGAGCTAAGATGGACACCAGATGGATAGAGAGATGGTCGGCCTTGCTCGGAGCGTCGTGAGGTAGTGTAGTGTAGTACGACGGGAATTAGCGGTAGGTGTAGTATAATTGTCTCAGGGGGGTGACAGACATGGAAAAACTTCAGATGTTGTTACAGGGGGTTGCGTCAGTTTTTGATCTTGACGCGATATACGCCAAAGAGCGCAGATATCGGGCAATGTGCCGCCTGATTGACACTGAAACTGATAAGGTTAGAATCTCACAAGAGGCAAGTCCATCAGGAGCTTTTAGGGCTGTGGGAAATAACCTTAGACACGCGATAGAACAATATGACCAGAAATCCAGTTAAAAAGAGTTCTCTAAAACAGGAACAGGTAGAGCTCCAAATGCAACGTCAGGTAACTTTATTTGAGGGGCCTCTGCCAGATCCTGAGACATTGCAAAAATACAAAACGGTGTATCCAGAATCAGTCAAAATTATATTCGACATGGCAAAGGGCTATCAAGATCATATAATTAAAATGGACCGCGAAGGTGTTGACGCTGTAAAACGCGATTTATGGTTATCCTTTATTCTGGGAATTGTCGGACAAATAGGTGTGTTATGCATCGCGTTTTTAGGCGTTATTTTTGCTTATCTACAGCCAGAACTTGGAGAGGCAGGATTTGTCTTTTCCGCTATTGTGTGTGGTTATTTGATATGGTGGAAAACTAAAGGTCATAAGCAAAAAAGAAAAGACGAATAAAGTTCAATAATCCCATGAATTAGCTCACCTCTTAACCCCAACAAACCGCGAAGGTGTAGATGTGAGAAACATCAAGTGAAAATTATAGAACGCTCCGTTCCTTTAAAGCTGTATTGCGCATGCGGTCAGAGTCAGTATCTCGCTGAGCACCGCCGAGGCGCCCAGGACATCTCCATTTGTTCCTCCGAGATTTTTATTTGTCCACATAGCGAGACCGATTGCGGCAAGGCTGGATGCGGCCATGCCAATAGTCCAACCTGACGGGGCAAAGGGAAACAACAGACACGACGCTATAAACGCACAGAAGAGCTGGTAGCCTTTGAATCCCTGCACTGTGTCACGTCCTATGCCGGCGCCCCAGGGGTATTCGCCCGCATATGCCGTAACTACAGCCGCAAAACGCGCCACTCCGCCGGAGACGATGCAGACGCAAAGCCACTTGTCCACTCCTATCACCGAGAGCAGCGCAGCGCGTGTCGATAGAGCCAGTATCAAGCCGACGACGCCGAATGTCCCCATTCTGCTGTCCTTCATGATTGCTCGCATGGCCTCGCCCCTTCGACCGGACCCAATGCCATCCCAGAGATCACCCCATCCATCGAGGTGAAGACTCCACCCGAGTATGGTATAAAATCCACATGAGATCCATGCTGCTGCCGATTGAGGAACGACTTCCGCCAAAATCCA
The DNA here is from genome assembly GCA_031273805.1 of Synergistaceae bacterium. Lineage (GTDB taxonomy): Bacteria > Synergistota > Synergistia > Synergistales > Synergistaceae > JAIRKI01. Next base: position 5,166 of record JAISRE010000126.1, read on the forward strand.
CGCGGGAAGCGTGGCTGTGAGAGCTAAAACTCCGCCGACCAGCGGCATCATTATCATAGCGTCGGGAGAGGGAAGCAGGGGAGTTGAGGGAAGTATTTTTTTGGGCAGCGGAATTCTGGTCATAAATATCCATACCACTATGAAGTACACGCCGAGTTTTTTCAAAAAACCTGGCTGACTGCTCTCTGATTTGAGACGTTTGGAGTACTTGAGGATGCGTTTTGCCTCGTTTGAGTTTATCAATGTCTGATACCGTCTCCCTTTATATGCAGAGGCAGGCCCGCTACGACGAGAGCGACATTATCCGCGTATCGCGCGGCGGTTTGATTCGCGCGGCCCTGCATGTCGCGGAATCTCCTCCCCATCTGATATGTGGGCACAAGTCCATATCCCACTTCGTTGCTGACCACAATCAGATGGTCTCCATCGTTGCGGTCAGGACTCTCGATGAAACTTGAAAAAATTTTTTCAACCATACATAGGATTTTGGACTCGGCGCCGAACCATGCATTCTCGTCGTCACCTTCCGCTTCGGGCGACGAGAGGAATAATCTCGACATGTACATTGTGAGGCAGTCCAGGAGTATGGTGCCGGATAATTTTTTTATCTCGTCAGGCAGCGTCTCGATGTCTCCCTCCCATGTCCTCCAATCTGAGGGTCTGCGTGTTTTGTGTATCTGTATTCGCTTCTCCATTTCTTGGTCCAGCGCGTCGGCGGTGGCTAAGTACACAACACCTCCATGCCTCGCCCCTTCCCTCGCCAGATTTTCGGCGTAAGTGCTCTTTCCGCTGCGCGCGCCGCCCAATATCACAGTTATCACAGAGGATGCCTCCTTGACACAATCATCGCTATTTGTGTTTCTGCCATGGTGTTTTTTCGTGTGTGCGGCATTTTTAACCCCTCCGAGTTATTGAATTTATTGATGGAATTTCTTCAATCGTACTAGAATATATCTGCATTATACGACAAGAACCGGACCTGTAACAGGGTCCGGTTCCATCATATAGGTGAAGAAGAGCTTGGAGGTGCTTCGAACATCGTCGGTGAGCGATGTTTAAGCCATTATAAAAATATGAGAGTGTTCACTTGAAGCATAATAAAACACTTCTGGCGCCGGTAAATATTGACTGTGCCGCGAGCGTCAGACAAAACTTGAGCAGATAAATCCGCACTTTACAACGTGAGGTTATCGCTAAAAAATCCGCGTCCCAAACTTATTGCTTTTGCGTAAGATTGTTTGTTGAGGGTTGCACCGCTACGATTACCGATGATCCAGGCCACAACTCTCCCTCTGCCACAATCCACTGAGCTGATGCGCCATCATTTCCTTTTTTTGAACTTATAAAATGCCACATTTCATCAAATTCCATTTCCGCTATGGAGCCTGAAATTTCAGCTGTCTGCAGATTTTCTGCCTCCTGAACGATCCATCGATGTACCATTGACTGGGAGACGCCGAAAATATGTCCCATCATGTTGAAAGAAGCTTTTCCCAGGCAATGAAGAATCACAGCCAGCGCTTTTTTTACGGGCAAATTCGCGTTAATTCGAGAATCTCCTTCAATGAAGTTATACCCACATTCCTTGCATTGATATCGCTGGCTATTTCTGACAATTCCACTTTTAACGACGGATTCTGAATGACAACGTTTGCAATGTGGCATAAACGTCCCCCTCCCTTCTATATTGTTGATATAAAATATTTTCTAGCGCGAGCACTCACGAGCACTCTCAAAAACATAAAAGGAGATACCCATGCAGGCACCTCCTTATATCATTAACAGAAGGTTGTGTTGTGCCCGCGCACTACAACTTAAATACCTTCCCGATCGGTCTCCTGGCTCTCGTTCATCCTACTCCCGCGC
>JAISRE010000013.1 GCA_031273805.1 Synergistaceae bacterium
AGCGCATAGCTGTGCCCCGTGCTCTGCCTCCTCAACACCTCGGTAAACAGCACCAACATAGCCACTATGGGCAGTATTGACAGCGTTATCGAAAATTCGACGCCCAGCGAGACTGATACAAGTATGAATACTCCTCCCGCCAATCCCCACCCTCTCGAGAGCCTGTACTTCGTGGACATGAGGCGGTACAGCTCTGCCATAGAACCGATAGCCGCTACAGAGGCGATAACGCTCCACACCCAACCGCCAAGAAATATGCCGGTCACTATACAGACAAGAATAAGAACACTGCCTATAATACGATTGATGTGCTCCTTGTTTATAAATCCTTCCTCGCTCAGTCGGATCCTGGCTCCGGGCGGAGGTTTATGCAGTCCCATAACGTCGTTCCCTCCCTGCGTAGCTTTCGATAGCTCGCTCAAGTTCGGCCTTGTTGAAATCAGGCCAGTATACATCTGTGAAATAGTATTCGCTGTACGCTCCCTCCCACAGCCAAAAATTGCTCATCCGGAGCTCGCCGGCCGTTCTTATGAGCAGATCGGGGTCCGGAACATCAGGAGCGTACATCAGGCCCCGCATCGTCTCCTCAGTCACGGGACCGACCTGTTTCTGGACGAGCAACTGGTTGACGGCGTCGACTATCTCCTGACGACCACCATAATTTACGCAGAAGATAACATCTATATCTCCATTGTCCTTCGTTCTCTCCATAGCCATCTGAGCTATCTCGCGAATGTCATCTGGAAACGCGTCGAGGTGACCGACAAAACGAACCTTCGCGCCCCGCCTGTGCATTGAATCTATCTTGCCCTTCAGATAATATCTAAACAGCCCCATCAATCCCTGTACCTCACTGTGCGAGCGCTTCCAGTTCTCAGTTGAAAAAGCGTAGAGCGAGAGGTATCTGATTCCGAGATCCTTCGCGCTGTCTATAACGCGCTCCATAGCCTTCATTCCGGCCTGATGTCCTATGACGCGCGGAAGAAAACGGCGCTTTGCCCAGCGGCCATTGCCATCCATCACTATTCCAACGTGTATCGGTATATTCCCGCGTTTATCAGAGGACTCAACCAAAATTTACACCTTCCAGTCGTCCAGCCGTTTTGACATTGCTCCACTGCTTATATACCTCCTGTATATCTATCCATGAGAGGTGCTTAGGGCTGCCCTGTTTTTTTCCGTCAGGAAAACGCAGGAGGTAACTGGGGTGGAACATGGGCATCACAGCTATACCGCGCCAGTCGAACCAGCGTCCCCTCAGCTTGGATATACTCTCGGTAGTCTTCAGTATCCATTTGGTAGGGGTTGCGCCGAGCAGCACCAGTATCGAGGGCTTTATAAGAAGTATCTGCGTCTGGAGAAAAACATCGCACGCCGCCATCTCCTCTGGAAGCGGCGTCCTGTTCTCCGGCGGCCTGCACTTGACCACGTTGGTTATGTACACTTCTTTTCTGTCGATTCCGGCGGCTGACAGTATCTGAGTCAGAAGCTGACCGGCCCGTCCCACAAATGGGCGCCCAGACTCGTCCTCATCGGCGCCCGGTCCCTCACCTACGAACATCAGTTTCGATCTCTCATTCCCCTCGCCGAAAACGACCGTTTTACGCGTCGCGGCAAGCGGACAGGACGAGCAGGAAAAAGCCCTTCTTTGGCACTCATCCCATAATGCTGAGGCCACTCCCGGACGCTCCTCGGGAGCAAGCGAAAAAAGTTCTGTCTGTACCTGAGATGTTTCGCCGACGCTCAATGCTCTATACCCGTTACGCTGACGTTCACGTTGTACACATCGAGCCCGCTGAAATACCTGACGCTCTTCGCCACCCGCTGCCGCACCGTTTCGGCAACGCTCAGGATGTTTTTCGATCCGAGCGCAACTTTAAGCTCGAGATCTATGCTGAGCGAATCGGTCTCCGTCGAATAAACTTTGCTGACGTGCCCTCTCAGAATTTGCGGAACCCTGGACGCTATATACGAGGCCAGCTGCTCTATTGCTTCCGGCTCTATATGGACCTCTCCATAAAAACTAAAGGGCGGACGGACGATCGTCTTCTCACCTTCATACGGCGACTTCGCCCTCCACAGAACCCGAAGACGCCCAACCATCTTCCCGGCGAAATTTTTCCGCACAAGGACATGTGACACGGGAATGACATGCTGCCCCTTGCTCTGCCGTTCCTTGCGGGCTCTGGCTATCTCCTCCGGAGTGGCAACTTCCTCTATGTGTATGACTCGCTCAGGCGCCGGCAGTTCCAGCTTCTTTATTATGCGAAGAGCCATCCCGTCCGACGTCGCTATCACCATCACGGAACAGGGCGCCGAGGACTTGAAGAAGTCCGCCACGGACTTGCGATGATCGTCATACTCGAAGAGAGCCCTGCGGATGGCCCTTATCTGATTACGCTCCGCCTTGGCGCTCTTTCCGCAGACTATCGTAGTCCTGCGTATAACCAGACCATCGTCGATTATATACTCCGCGTCAAGATAGTCCGCGACAAATTGCGCCCGCTGGCTTTTGCCGGTGCCGGCAGCGCCTACAAACGCAAAGACCTTGATTTTTTTTAAATCAGATCCCATGACGCGTCACCATCAGACCGCAGATTTATCATCAGCAAGCAGCTCGATATCCGCGCCGATTGATTTCATCTTTTCCATGAGACTTTCATAACCTCTCCACACATGTTTCAATCCACAGACGACAGTCTCTCCTCCCGCCGCGAGTCCCATCAGTATCAAAGCCGCCCCTGCCCGTAAATCGGACGCGCGCACCTCGGTCCCCATCAGCTTATGGACACCTGTGACCACCACAGTATTGCCCTGTATATCAATCTTACCCCCCATACGCTTGAACTCCGCAACGTGAACATAGCGCGAGTCGAAAACACTCTCGTGAATAACGCTGGTTCCCTCCGCCATACAGAGCGCCGCCATTATCTGCGGCTGCAGGTCTGTTGGAAACCCTGGGTATGGAAGCGTTTTAAGCGTTACACCGTTCCATTTCAGGCCTTTGCAGCTGACGGAGACACTGTTGCCGGATGTCTCCACCGGGACGCCAGCCTCCTCCAGTTTGCACACCAGCGCCTGCAGATACTCCGGGACAATATCGGTCACGGTTATCTCCCCGCGCGTCATCACTCCCGCCAATAAGTACGTACTGGCCTCGATTCTGTCCGGGATTATCTCCACCGTGGCAGATTGCAGCCGAGATGTCCCAACTACCCTGATCGTGCTGGTCCCATCGCCCTCGACCGTCGCCCCCATCAATCTCAGAGACTGAGACAGATTCGATATCTCCGGCTCGCGAGCCGCATTTTCTATGACTGATTCGCCAGGAGTGAGAGCGGCCGTCATCAACATATTCTCCGTCGCGCCTACCGATGGAAAGTCCAGACATATCCGTGTTGCGGAAAGTCCTCCTGTGCGGGCATGGACGGAACCCTGTTCGAGGTCTATCTCCGCGCCCATACGCACAAGACCCTTCAGGTGAAAGTCTATCGGCCTGCTGCCTATTGCGCAGCCGCCGGGCAGCGGCAGGACGGCTCTCCCGCATCGCGCCACGAGCGGACCCAATACCAGCGAGGACGCTCTCATCCGGCGAACCAAATCAGCCGGCGTATCCCATTTGAGTTCATCCGGAACATCTATTGTCATATTGCCTCCGGCAAACGTTATATCCGCGCCGAGATGCCGCAGGAGATCGGCCATTGTATGTATGTCCTGAAGATCAGGGACGCGTTTCAGCGTAAGCCGTCCTCCGCGAAGAAGAAGAGCTGAAGCCATTACAGGCAGCGCCGCGTTCTTTGCGCCCTGCGTCACAATACTGCCAATCAGCGGACGACCTCCTCTTATAATCATTCTATCGTTCAATCTGGTCACTCCAGTCGTTCTATCAACAACTCAATAATACTATCATACTCAAGAAACAAAAACAGCTCTCAGGAATCGCTGATTTAATCGCGAAAACATCTTTATAGCCATTGAGAATGCAGTAACAATAGGGTTCTTAATATTTACCCTTTAGGCCTATAACGATAAATCAGCGTTTCTCTGCCCGCATTGTCAAGTTATTTTTAGACCAGCAGATCGCGCGCCAGAATGTCCGCGATTCTGACGGACGCGCGCCCGTCCCCAAATGGGTTGCTGCGGCTGCGATCCGCAATCAGACCGTACTCATACTCGTCCGAGAGCAGAGAGTCCGCCCGGTTCGCTATGCGCTCCGATTCGGCGCCGACCAGTATGGCGCTCCCGCACTCCAACGCCTCAGGTCGCTCCGTGACATCTCTTGTGACCAACACCGGTTTGCCGAGCGCGGACGCCTCCTCCTGAACACCCCCGCTGTCGCTTATAATAATTTTACATCCATCGAGAGCCCAAATAAAATCCGGGTAGTCAAGCGGTTCGCAGAGAATTATCCTTTCGTTTCCGCCGAGGACTTCCCTTATAGAATCCCTGACAGCGGGATTTTTGTGCATAGGAATGAGCGCGCGATACTCTTTGTGACGTTCCAGAATACGGAGAAGAGCTTGACATATCCTTCCCAGCGGTTTCCCCCATGACTCTCGCCTGTGAGCAGTCATAAGTATAAACGGAACTCCTCCTTCAAGAGGCGTCAAGCACGGATCGGACGGACCAGTCACATTTTTCTTAGTCATGTGGAGCGCATCTATGACAGTGTTGCCAGTGACAGAAATCCTCCCGGACTCCTGAGTCACACCCTCCGCGCGCAGGTTTTCCATCGCGCGCGCGGTCGGCGCGAAGAGCCATCGGGCTATCCTGTCGACCAAAACTCTGTTCATCTCCTCAGGAAATGGAAGACTCATGTTGAAACTTCGGAGCCCTGCCTCCACGTGCCCAACCGGAATTCCCCTGTAAAACGCGGCAAGCGCAGCTGCAAGGGTCGTCGTCGTGTCTCCATGAACAAGTACCGCGTCGGAGGGGGTATCATCCAGGATTTCGCCGACCCCCCGCAAAACAGAGGATGTTATGTAATCCAATGACTGTCTGCTCTTCATTATATTGAGATTGATATCCGGAACGAGCGAGAAATATTTCAATGCCTGTATCAACATATCCGAGTGCTGCCCTGTCGCCACAATTCGGACAGACGCATATGCTCTGCCTCGAAGCTCTAATATCAGCGGCGCCATCTTTATCGCCTCCGGACGAGTGCCGATCACCACGTCTATCCTCTTTACCGCTCCCGGCGCCGTCCGCAACATTAAATCCTGCAAAAAAAACACCAACCTTGCGCGTAACTTTTTTATTGATACACATGCAACAATATATAATAGCCCGTGCCGACCAGTATCACATGGGCCGCAACAAGCACGGACAGGACCTGCCACTTGGCCAGCTTGAGATCCAGCAAGATGTGGTGCGCGTGCCATCTGTCCGGGTTAAATGGAGACTTCCTTGCCGCGATCCTGCGACAAATCACGATCAGAGTGTCTATAACGGGAACTCCTCCTATCAACAGCAGTATCAGCACCATTGGAAGGGGCGGCATGTTGAAAAAACGGGGAAAGAGATCCCACGCCAGATGAGACGACGAGACATATCCGAGCAATGTCGCGCCGCCATCACCCAAAAAGGTTCTTGCGTGAGGGAAGTTCCAGAGGAGCACGCCTGCGACGAGACCGCAAAATGGCAGCCATGTGTATGGATTGCCGCTTCTGTACGCCAGGTACGACGTTACAAAGGCGATGGACAGCGCGAGTCCGTCCATTCCGTCAACGAAGTTGTAGGCATTTGTGCATCCCGTTATCCACAGGAGCAGAAGGCACCTCTGGTATATCGGAATGGAAAGCGGCATAATGACCCACGCGGCAGTCAGAATATGCACAACCAGACGCTTAAGCGGAGGAAGCGGGTGCATGTCGTCCATGTACCCGACCAGAAATACCAGTGTCGCCCCGGATGCGATGTACGGAACCTCGACGCCGGGGTTTGGATTTACCAGCGCCCAGAGAAGGTAACCTGTCCACAGCACTATGCCGGCGCCGCGAGGCGTCACAACAGTGTGCTTCTTTCTGCCTCCAGGAACGTCCATCAGACGAAATGTCTGGGACAGCTTCATCGAGATAGGGGTCGCTATTATCCCCCACATGAAGTTCAATATCGCCGAGAATATCGCCATGTGTGCCGCGCGCGCCTCCTACTTTGTTCCAAAAAGCCTGTCCCCCGCGTCCCCAAGGCCGGGAACGATATAGCCGTGATCATTGAGGTGACTGTCAAGCGAGGCGGAAAAAATGTCTATTTCCGGATGATCCGCCTTCACCTTTTCCACACCCTCAGGGGCCGCTATGAGCGACACAAGAGAGATTCGCCTGCCTCCGCGTTTCTTCACGTGATGGATGGCGGCCGACGCGGATCCGCCAGTGGCCAGCATTGGATCGAGGATGAAAATATCCCTCTCCCCTATGTCATTCGGCAGCTTGCAGTAGTAATCGACCGGTTGGAGAGTATCGGGGTCCCTGTAGAGTCCTACATGCCCCACCTTTGCGTTTGGAATGAGGCGAAGTATGCCCTCAACCATTCCGAGACCGGCGCGAAGGACAGGAACCACCGCGAGTTTCTTGCCGGAAAGTGAAAAAGCCTTTGTCGCGCATACAGGGGTCTCAACGTCAATCTCCTCCAGCAGAAGGTTGCGCGATATTTCATAGACCATGAGACCGGCTATCTCCTGGATGAGGTCCCTGAAGTCCTTGACGCTGGTGTTTTTGTCCCGCACAATACTCAGTTTGTGCTGTATCAAAGGATGCTCTATTATTACAATTCTTCCTCCACCCTCAGCCATGACGCTGTTACTGTGCGTCTCGGCCTCGCAGGACATTATCTTCTGTCTTCGGACCAGATGACGGCCCTCCAGGGGTTCAGAGTCGAGCCACGCAGTCGTTATCGACCTGGCGAGCTCCGCGCCTATCACCCTGCTGCCCAGAGCCAGAACGTTCGAGCCGTTATGCTCTCTGCTGACTCTGGCGGTGAACTCATTACAGCAAAGCGCGGCGTAGATACCTTTCACCTTGTTCGCCGCAATGCTCATCCCTATGCCGGTTCCGCAGATCAGTATTCCTCTGTCAGCCTTGCCGGATACTATCCTTTCGGTTGCCTTCGCGCTCCAATCAGGATAATCGACAGATTTTTCCCCTGAATACGTTCCCACATCCTCAATCTCGTGCCCAAGCTCTCTCACCAGTTCCTTCAATTCACCCTTCAACGCGAAACCAGCGTGATCGGACGCTATGACTATCCTCATTTCGGAACACCTCTCATAATTTCGACCGGCATTATACCTTGGTAAGCGCTGATTATTTAAGTATTCTGCCAAGAATATCGGATGCCACTGTGTACGGGTCCGTTTCCCTTTTCTCTATCCTGTCGCAGATACCGTCGGCTCGCTCAGCATCCCACGCCGAAGAGACGCGCGATGCGATATCCCTCCTTAAAGAATCCTCCACCTCAGCCTCTATCTGGATGAGTTTTCGCGCCCTTCCATCCTCTGTGCGGGATAAGTAATCCCTGTGCAGCTCTATATTTTTCAGAAACTCTTCTATGCCTGAGTCATGCTCGGCCGAGGTGAGCGAGACGGGCGGACGCCACGGACGGGCCGGAATGATGTCCAGCATGATCCTGACATCCGCCACAACCTTTTCAGCGCCGTCCCTGTCAGATTTGTTAACGACGAAGACATCCGCTATCTCCATAATGCCCGCCTTCATGATCTGAACGTCGTCCCCCATCCCCGGCACCAGCACCAGACAGACGGTATCACTTATCCTGATGACATCGATCTCGGACTGTCCAACCCCCACTGTCTCTATTATGATAGTGTCGTATCCGCATGCGTCAAGAATAAGGGCGGCCTCGCGCGTAGCGCCGCTCAATCCCCCAAGGTTGCCTCGTGAACCCATACTCCTGATGAACACGCCTGGGTCCAGAGAGTGCTCCTGCATCCGCAGGCGATCTCCAAGTATTGCGCCGCCCGTGAATGGACTTGACGGATCGACGGCTATCACCCCGACCCGATGTCCCTGTGACCGCAGTAAGGTTATAAGACGGGATGAGAGGGTGCTCTTGCCCGCTCCGGGGCTTCCGGTAATGCCTATAGTATGGGCCTTGCCGGTATAGGGGTAAATTTGCCTCATTAAATCGCGAGACGACGACTCGCGCCGCTCCACTTCGCTGACCAGCCTCGCTATCGACCGTTTGTCTCCGGCAAGCGCGCGCTCAAACAATGAATCCATTCACGTCTGCTCCTTTACAGTATCAAATTTATTTTGGAGGTTTACTTTCTATTTATGAGTGTCGGCCATATCGGCAGCCAGTCGGTAAAACGTATTATATCTATAGTGGAAAACAGCGTCAGCGTTGTGTCGGACGGATACCCAAACGTATCGACATCCGGCGGCAGCGGGACGCTCAGGACCCATTCGACGCTATCGTTGAACGGCACTATGTCAAGAGTCCTGGAGTAATAGGTATAACCCAGGGTTATGCGCGATATGTGACACAACGCGGTTGACGCGGGTCTTCCGATGGTCCACAGGTCGAGACGTATACCCTGCTGGAGAAGAAACGCGAAAAACAGGGTTAACTGCCCGTTACTCCCGGCGATTCGAGTGTCGAGCACTATCACACTCGGCATACGCTCCCCCGCTCGGGAGAGAGCCGCCATATCCTCCATAACTTCGTTTATTGTCGAGGCCATCGTTATCCTGCTGCCCTGTGAGGTCATACCGGCAGTTGGAGAGTAAAATTTCATGCCTCCTTCATTGCTCGACGAAACCTCGGTTATTCTGGAGGGCCTAACCTCGTCCCGCCAGACAACCTGAGTGATTGGGACCTTGCCCCGAATAAAGTCGTGAAATGTTGAGGATACCGACCCTCGCAGCATAAGCATCTCCGTGTCGTCAAGGTACTCTATCCAGGGATCGTGGAGCGCTATCGCCCCAAGCGCCTCCTTGTGCCCCGGGCTGAGCTTGCTGCTCCACCAGGAGCGTCCGGACACGCTCGATATGACAGGCCCCTCGTTGGTCCAGGTAATGCTCCAGGCATCCTTCATACCGCTGCTGACAGGCTTGACATCGGATGAAGCGTCGCCCACGAAGCGAGAGTACAGCGTTCCGTTTTCGGAGAGTATATAGAGCTCTCCCTGCTGGCCCCACTCAAGATCGCGCGGCGCGATAACCTCGAATCTGTCGCGAACCGAAAGCGTGTACGTGTCAAGAACGTACACCCTGCCATTGCCCCTGTCGGCAACGGCCAGAAACGGCCCGTAGGACGATACCGCCACAGGCTCGAAGAGCTTTTCGCTGTCAGAGCTGTCGTCCGGCCTCCACTCCGCCGTCTCCCCCATAGACGGCATACCGTAAAACCGAACCCTTCCACCGGTTCTGTCCGCGACCGCGAAGAATGTCGAATCTATAAAAGCGGCGTCGGCCACGTCTGCCTTAATTGAGCCCAGCGCCTCGAGATCGACGCTTTTGGACGCCGCGTTTACCCTGAGCTTCTGAATTTCACCGCTTTTCTGAAGGAGAAGATATTCAGAGGGAGAGATCGGGACTACTGCCGCCGGACGATGAGCTTCGACGCTCATTATGGTATTTCGCGGAGATCGGTCAAAAATCCAGGCTCTGTCGCCTAATGTATCGCAGAGCAGCATGTAACTGCCGGATGCGCTGAGTTTTCCTATACCCAGCATTCCCTTCGTGGAAATCGGTTCATATACCGGAACTCCGAGAAACGAGTTCAATGTATGGCTGGAGAACATAAGACCGCCATCTATCTCTCCGGGATAGAGAGTTCTATTTATTATATCCCACTCGAGCTTCATAGTGTCCAGAATAATCTGACCTCTGTGATCATCCCTCCTTACCTCGAGATACTCGGACATGGCCTTTATTGCGTCCGTGTACCTGCCAATACGCCGGAGAGCCAGGCTTCTCATATAATAGGCGTCAACAAAATAGACGTTGTGCTCGATAGCGTCCTGCAGATTATCAAGGGAATCCCAAAGTCGGTTCCGGAGGAAATAGTCGTAGGCCTCGAGGAAAGACGCCTCCGCCGCTTCTCTGTCAACTTCAGGGAGACCGGTAACCGCCGCCTCCAAAGGGCTGAAGATCGCGGCAAGAACAAGTATCATACTCAAAATGACCGCCGACACAACCTGTCCGCGCTTTTTTGGCGAGGCGCCAACAACATCCGCTCCTACTGTCTGGTTTGCCGCGCTTGTCCAATTTGCTCCATAAATATTATTTTGAGCGCTCTGCGTCATAGTTCAACTCCCATACCGGTCATCGTTAAGGAAACTCTGATTTATAGTTAGAGGCCTAAAGGGTAAAGATTAAGACCTCGATTATTACTGCATTTTCAATGGCTAAAAGATGTTTTCACGATTTAATCAGTGTTTCCTTAAAATCAATTCGATACAATAATATGGTTATGAGCCAAGAATGCCTTATCATAGGCCTGAGATTCAAAGGCGTCCGGTTATGACATCGACACCGGCAAAAGCGTAATACGACAACGCCAGCGCTCCGGCCAACAGAAAGCCCAGGAGAACCCTAAGGTAGAGCACAATTGCCGACCCGCCCCTCCATTTGCCATCATATATATTTACCACAGTACGTGAGATCACTGCCGCTCCGACAAAAAACGCCACAGCTATCAGAGCTTGCAGGTTAACCGCGCTAATTTTCATTGATACCACCAATAATCCCTAAACCAACAAATTTGCAACGCGCTTAAAACGCGTAAACGAGAATAGTTTATCATGATTTCTCAAGACAGATCGGCATGAATATGTAAAAAAAAATCAAACTCAGTTGAATCGTCAGGGGCCGGACTTCGGAACTCAGTACAGATCCGCTATTTTCTATTTTGACGAGGATCAGAGGAATATTGCCTCAGAGACGATAAATTTCCTCATATCACAGGGTATCGACGTACTGACTGAGATTCTGCCTGCAACCCAGTTCTTCCCCGCTGAGGAGTATCATCAGCAATATTTCAAGAAAAACCCAGAGCGCCTTCATTCGACATGCCACATCCGCAGCCGGATTTCATGGGAGTAACCAATCGCTCAGGAGAGATCGGGTAAGATAACGCTACAACAACCAAGGCATAGGCGACCGATATGTAAACGCAATATCTATAGCTGCCATCATGTATTTGAGAAAAATGCTGGACAACTCTCTATAAGTATGGTTGAATATCTTGCATCCAAGCCGAGGTGGCGGAATGGTAGACGCAGCGGACTCAAAATCCGCCGTGGGCAACCACGTGGGGGTTCGAGTCCCCCCCTCGGCACCATTATATTTGTCTGATATAATCCATAGAAGAAGAGTTGACAAGCCACGCCCCGACCGGCGCCAAAGGTGTTGCAGGTCCATTGTGCTTTCTTCGCCGTACCGCCGAGACCGCTGTTGACCGTAGCGTCAAACAGAATCAGGTTCGCGGGCCAAGGGAGTTCGTTCCATCCGTAGCAGTCCCAGTAGTTCGCC
>JAISRE010000036.1 GCA_031273805.1 Synergistaceae bacterium
ATAAAGAGGTGACGTGGATTAACACCATTTTGATTCCAAACAGGTTTTAATGACGAAAGATGAAGACATGAAACTCATTCTTGTTTTGGACAGAACCAGAAAGATTTGATACGCGCAATGTTTTAGAAATCCTCTGTTATTCCCCATGAACAGCGACATTTCGAATTTTCTGGACGCATGAACACTTAGCCATACGGCCTTTTGTGAAGAGGAGTATATAGCGTCGGAGATAAAACTCCTCGTTCCTTATGAACCGTACCTTCCGAAGGTCTCCGAAGAAAAAATAACAAAGGGGAATTAACAGGATGAATCGCAAATTAATCGCGTCGTTTAAGAGGAGCACGGCTGTCCTCATCATAGCGTCGTTTATGTCACAGGTTTCATTCCCGGCATTGGATGGAATTTCTCGGGCTTGGGCGGCCGCGCCCGTTGTGGAGGCGAAGCTGAAATCCGATATGGCGCTCTCTCTGGAAGATCAGAACAAAACGTCTTTGCAAAAACCGAACCTGCTGTTCCTGATAGAGGCGACGGAAATAATGAGCTTCACTCCGCGCGGGGTGCAGCCGCAGGTATGGAGAGACGCGCTGTTCGACGTCCATTGGGAGGAAACGGCCGACTGGAAGCTCACGAAGGAAAAGTACGGCTACACGATCTACGACATCAACAGGATAATGAAGGAGGCCACGTTCGGCATGGGGGCGATGCCGCCGGCGTGGAGAGGAGGCGACCTTGCCCAGGGCCGCAATCTTTACGGCAGGGAAAGGGACTCTTCGAACAACTTCGTCAAAGGGAAGAACCTGGCCGAGGATATAGAGCTCAATAAGGACAACTACTACTTTCCCTTCGCGGACCCCGAATACGCGAAGAAAAACCTCGTCGGCGCGTACTCGCATCAGTTTACGCCTCTCGAAATAGAGTATACGAATTACCCGAGAGTGTGGCCCGACAATATCCTGCCCAGGGAATACAGGTACGGGCAGCAGGGCAGGGCGGGCTACGATTATTATCATGGTCCGGGTCACAACCACCCCAACACGAATGACGCGAACAACTACGACGGCGACTCGGTGCTCGCGTCCTACAGTTACAGAAGCGCCACGTCGGCGCCGAAGGCGTATCCTTACGCGCTAGTTTTCAAGAACCCCGCGCATTGGGCCAAGCCTCCGGCTCTGTGGACAGAAGACGACCTCGTACCCAATGACAGCAGGATGTACCAGACAAAGCTGGTCCTCTGGAACCTCCTGAGCGACAAGGAGCGCTTCAAGGACGTGAGGGTCGGGATGGCGACGACGTTCCTCTCGCCGGCGAACCTGGAGCGAACGGCGCGAAAACGTTCCCAGCACCATCATGAGATAGCCTGGGACCAGAACCCTGACACCAACGGCATCTTCAAGGTGTTTCCGTTCGGCGCCAATATCAGGACGAAGAGTTACTTCCTCTCCGAAAGAGAAGGAGGCGACGCGTACGTCAAGGACCTGGGTCCCCGCAACAACAGCAACTGGAGCGCTGAAAACGTCTATCGAAGGAAGGAGCTGCCGGTTACGATAAGAACTGACTGGGATGGTTTCAACACCGAGTGGACACGCGACGGCGATTTATACCAAAGGGTGCAATACGAGAACGGCGCGATGCACGGGCCCTCTACAGGCGAGGTGGAGGCGTTTTTCCACGTTCACGGGCAGCATTACCCTCTCTGGCACAACGCGACGACTCACGCGCAATACATGACTCCGAACGATGACGGAAGCGAACCGGATGGCTGGTGGTCGAACGGCGCAGTGCCGAATAGGACAGGACAGGGAGTGAGCGACTCCAAGGGGTGGTTCGAGGGGACAAAGACCGATAATTCTCCCAATACGGCGCGCAGACATGAGAATGATCTCGTAGATATGGGTACTTTTAACGAAAGATACGCCAGAGCGCTCGGCAAAGGTCTGCACAGCGCCGGCGAAGCCTGGGACAGGCCTCTTTTCAAAATACTGAGACGGGCGTCGCTCTGGGTTCCGATTCAGGAGCGAGACTACGTATGGAGAAAGGGCGGCGCCGCCGTAAACCATATCGACAAGATCCGGCTGTGGATAAACGGCCTCGCGGATATAAGAAGCGACGGCAACTACGAGACCGATTGGAATGAAAATAGTTGGGCGTTCCATGGCCGTCACCTCACGGGCAGCTACAGAAACAGCCAGTTCCATGTTTACAACGACCCGGAGATCGGAGTAGCGGGCATGTTCGGGTTGGCGCAGGCCATCTTCCCGGACCCTACGCCCCTCGATTACACCCCCGGGCACACGCGGCAATTGTATCCAGGTGATCGCAGGCTGGAGCTGGACAGGGATTATTATCGCAGGAGGGGCTGGGTGTGGTACTCCAAGCGCGACGCTAACATCGACTACACATACGATTATCGCCGCGCTAGCCAGGAGTATGACGACACCGCGGTGCCCAGAGCGCGTTTCAATCAGGGTTCCGGTGAGGCGACCGGCTCCGTGCTGGATTTCTTTTCACCCAAAATAAACTATAGATTCCAAGGAACCAACACAGTCCGGACCGATGAGGATTTCATCTCAGTGAGCCAGCCGCAGATAAAAGACTCGAACGGCCGCAACAGCATAGAGACGACCGACCTCCACAGAGTATCGTTCCCTATACGCTCCGCGTGCGAGGACAACTGGCTCATAGTGGTGGCGTCCGGATCGGAGCCGAAGATAGTGGACAAGAACGCTTATTCCTATAACGCGTGGGAGGCCATAAAGAACCTCTACGACGCGACGGACAAGAGAAACAAGGGCAAGGGGATTCCGTTTTACAACGACACGAGGCCGAATCACGGAGCGAGAAAGGCGGCTTACGAGCCGGTTACCAGGATAAAACCGGGAGTGTTTATAAAAAATCCCAATGTTGGGACGGAGAGAGGGCGGCCTCTTTCTACCGGCGACCTCGAGACGATCGATCTCGACAACCCCATTCGCACGCTTGTGATAGGCATAGTCGCGAACGAGAACGACCCTGGCGTGATAGCGGCGGGGAGTAAAGTCGTAGAGGAAGTCAAGAACATGAGGCTCAACCTCATCAGGATGGCGAACGCCGGGCAGGGATCTCTCACAGGTGAGCAGATAGCGAATCTCAATTTTGATAATATGTACAAAGCTCCTATTCAGCCGTACTGGGCCGACAATGTCGCCGCGCTGAAGGTAGCGTTCGACGCGGCTCTCGGCATGGTGCAGATCGCGGAGAATCCCAAACGGGCGCCCGGCGCCATGGTGGAGCAGCGGATTGGTTCGGGAGCTGAGAACTCGAAACTCTTCTCGGCGACCAATCAGGTGGTCTACAGCAACCAATGGAATGGGACTCTGCGCCGATATCTCCCGGTTATTAAGGATGGCGCGGTGGTTTCTATCGACACGGCCGGCTCGTGGGAGCTTGGCGACAAGCTGCTGAGCAAGCGAGGCAGCGGCGGCGCGCCAGGCGGAGTCAAGCCGATGTACTGGGTCCCAGGCGGCGGCTTCAAAGAACTCAGTCAATCTGACGCCACCTCCCTCAATATCTTCGGTCTCAAAGGTAAGCTGATTACCATAAATACCGCGCAGTCCCAGCTTCCGCCGAACGAAGCCCTGTACCGGTGGCTTGTCGGCTATGATCACTCGTATGTAAACAACAGGTCATTCCGTCGCGCTCACATGCTGGCGGATTTTGGGCAGTCCGGGATCGCCCTGGCCGCCAACACGGGCAAGTCGTTCGATTCTCTGCCGGGCTATATCGCCTGGGCGCAGAGGCAGTCCGACGCAAACCAGCCCATGCTGTACGGGCAGACAAACGATGGACTGCTATACGTCGTGGACCCCCAGAAAGGGGAACCGGAGAAGATAATCCTTCCGCCGCCCTCTCTGCTGCCCATGCGCCTCGCGTCTCTCAAGACAATGCCCGGCGCTAACGGCAATCGCGTTTGGATAGAAGTCGTGACTGAGGACGGCAAAGGCGGAGGGAAGCGGTCTCTCCCGGGATTTGTCCTTGACGGCTCACTCCAGGTGAGAAACCTTGACTTAGGCTCGAAACAATCCCACGATTGGCGGCAGTATATGCTCGGCACGCTCGGAAGAGGCGGCAAGGGATTTTACATGATGGACGTGAGCGATCACAAAAATCCAAAGTTTAAATGGTATATCGAAAAGTATGGGAACCAGATGGTATCCATGAATGAGTCAACCCCGTTCAACGCTCCAAAGTGGCTGGATTTATCGGCGTTTTCCGGAAATGACGCCGCGTGGCGCAAGCTCGGCTATAACGGCGCCAAGCCCGCGATGGGCGTAACGTTGGGAGATGACGACAAAGACAACCCTCAGACCAGGAATATCATCGTCGTGCCCGGAGGGCTCCAGTCTAGAATCGACTTGGCCAATAACGGTAACGAGGGCGCGGTTCTGATCATCCTGGATCCTAAAGACGGCGGCATAATAAAAGCCTTTGACGGCGACATTCTGGACAAAACGCAGACGTCGAACTGGAAAGCAGGCAATTCAGTCGTCGGACGCACTCCATACATGGGTATGATAGCCTCCGAACCGACGCTCATGGGCTCCAGAAACGCCTCCTCGAAGTTCGCCGGGTACATTACGGGAAGAGCCTACACGGCAGATAACCGAGGGAATATCTTCGAGGTGGTAATGGAGAACAATGACGGTTC
>JAISRE010000108.1 GCA_031273805.1 Synergistaceae bacterium
CAGGCAACTTATCTAGCTCTGCCTTCGCAGATTCCTTGTATTCAATCGAGTGGGCCATATTTCGCCTCGTATTCAGCTATAATCACACTCTCAGGGATTGTTGGCTCATTCTTTCGCGCTTCGATATCTGCTATATCCTCCGCCTCTTCCTGCTCGTCAAGCCAAGCCTCATGTCTCAGAAACGCCGCGTAGCTTGCCAGCTTGTCTATAGCGTCGTCCGAGAGCGTGTCAATTATCTGAATTATCTCTTGGCGCTCCGTGCTCACGGTCTGCGTTGTCATGCATCATACCTCCTTGGATTTCCTTATATCCGCTCGTATCCCGTCTAATTCGGATGATAGGCGCTCTTTTTTAGTGCGCGGGCCGCGCTTGCCGGGGGAGTAGGATTCGACCGAGGCGCGGGGGATTAGCCAAGAATTACCTAACTTTTCTGCGCCGGATAACTTTCCCGACTGACACAGTTTTGAAATCATATTTATGCCTTTTCCGATCAGCGCGGCGGCCTCCTCTGTGGTGACATATCCTTCTCGTATTGCGTCCATTCTCTCACCTCCTTTCATATAATATATTATGAATATTCGTAATAATAGGTAATTATACTGATTATATTAAATAAGATTAATCGTAATATACCCTCATTAAGCAAAAGGGACGCGCCACCCCAACGCCAAAAGGAGGTTACTACTATGGGACAGAACGAGTTGACACAGGTGCGCGCTGGACTTGACGAACCGACTACGCTGAAAGAAATATTGGCCGAATGTCATGCGCTCAATAAAAATATTGAACATAACAATAGATGAGCCTCAGGATGACGCGCTCCCGTCCGCTTCTGGCACTCCATCTAAGATAAAGCCCGACGACACTGACGGAGAGGCCATGCGCCTGACGATATCTTCTCCGACGCGGTTTATATCGCGAACACTCTTAGTCGCCCGCGTCGTCGGGAGGCGGGGGATGTGGCGCTGGACTGAGCGTATTTATAATCTCAGCCGGGGCAATAACTTGCTTACTCGGGAAGAATCAGCGCTAAAATTAATCATTTAAGGCGATTATACAGTAAAAAGAGGGGATGTCAGCAGGGTATCTCCTCTTTTTACTGATACTATTTACAATTATTAATCACGGTCCTAAATGTTTGCCATGAAATACTTGACAAAATTTATATGCGAAATAGAATCTTATTAGATTGTGTCATTTATTAAAGGTGAATTTCTCTGAGATTTTTTTAATGATTGATTTATCAAAGGGCCGAATTATCGTTCGGTCGCTGTTGGTTTTTTAAATTTGGCTTTGTGGTTATTGTTTCAAGTGCGTTTCCTGTCGAAAGGAGAGTGATGACGCAACAGGTTACTGCATCTCACGGGAGAAGTCGAGTAAGAGTGAGTTTTGCAAAAAACTGGTAGGAGGATGACTATATCGATGAGGAAAAAGATTATCTTTATTGCATGTGTTTTAACGCTTCTTGTATCAGCGCCCCTTTTCGCGGCGGAGCCGCCGGTGCCCTGGCATGAGGAAAACGAGTCATTGGCCGCGTATCCGCCGCAGGTTCGCGAGTTCTTCGACAACGAGGCCTCTATGAATACGCCGGACGTCCTGAAAGTCGACGTGCCCTCCCTGAGCGGAGCCGTCGGCGGAGCGGGAGCCGTTCCTGCAGGCCACGGCAGCGATATACCGGGAGAGCTTTGGAAGTACACCACCACCGAGGAGATTCTCGACTACTTCGAGGCTCTGCCCAAGACCTACATGCGCACAGGAATAGTGGGGAGCTTCCCCGACTACAACGAGGACAGGAGCTTCACGAACGAGTGGCACGATATGCTCCTGGCCGTCTTCAGCGAGGACGGATCGGTCTTTACTCCTGATGAGGTCAAGGCGCTTGGCAAACCCGTCGTGTACATACAGGGCACCATTCACGGCAACGAGCCCTCCGGGTCGGATGCCGCGCTCGAGCTGGCTCGCCGCGTCGCGAATGGGGAGTTCAACGATATCCTGAGGCATGTTACGCTGGTCCTGCTGCCGAGGTGGAACCTCGACGGCGCCAAGCACATCATACGCGGCACGAATCTCCTGGCCGCCAGGCCCGGCTCTGAAATGGGGTTTGACCAGAACCGCGACCACATAGTTATGCAGTCATACGCGTCGATGACCGTCCATCGCGTGGCGCTCGACTATCGCCCTGTCACCGCGCTCGACATGCACGAGATGGGCTTCACGAATGGCGGTCGTATGCCCGGCAATGCGCCGTCCTGGCACTATCAGCTTCACGACATAGCAACCCTGCCGGGGCAGAATCCCAATATTCCGCTTCGGGTCCGTCAGTTCGCTTACGACGTGTTCATGAAGAACTTCGAGCGAGACCTGAACAACAAGGGCATCTACTGGCACTACTACGATGAGAACATTGCGAATCAAAATGTTCCAAAGACGCTGGCCCTCAGCAACGACCTGACTACTGTGTATTCCGGCAGCTTCACGGCCACCAGGAAATACCAGATTTCCGAGGGGACGAACGACGAGGGTATCGGCCGCCCGAACTTCGGCTTCATCCCGTCGTCGAGCTTTCTCGCGGAGACCAGGTCTCCGGCTGCCTTCACGAGCTATCTGCGCAGGGTCTACACTCACTATCTGACGGCCGCGAGCCTTTTGCGGACAGCTGCCCTGCACGCGTCTGAGCTCACTGATCAGCAGATAAAGGCGAGCGAGGAGATGATCAACGCGAACGAGCTAATTCTGCGGCTGCGTTTCCCGGGCGTCGTCGAGAAGTGGCCGGTCGCGGAGTGGAAGTCCGATTTCTCGGGGCTTGTGGCGACGTCCTATGACGCTATCATGTATCGCTCGCGCTACGCTTTCCCGGACACGACAATTCCGTACTCGGTTGTCGCCAAGCCGACGGCGTACATCATTCCCGATACCTATGCGCTGAGGAATGTCGTCGGTAAAATGGTGATAAACGGCGTCAAGTTCGAGCGGCTTGCAGAGGATATATCTGTCCCGGTCGAGGCATACCGCATAGACAGGATAGCCTCCAGCAGCAGCACCGACCCCGGACGCGTGGGGTTCAAACTTCTCGACCCAACGGCGATAGGGACTTCGAGCTACATCCGCAACAAGTCGATCAGCGCCGTCAGCAGGGGCATCAGCGCGGTTACCGCAAGCGTGAAGACGGTCACCCTGCCGAAGGGCACGTTTATTCTCTACACCGATCAGGTCCCGGCCACCGCTGCGGCTCTCGGCATCGAACCGATGGGACAGCGCAACTTCGCCAACTACTACCTGACTCAGACAGAGACCACCCCGACCGCCGAGAAGCAGGCTTACTGCGAGGATGAGGGATTTTTCGCCGTGGCGGCTGGAGAGGATTACCCAATCTATCGCTATCTGGGCGATAAGAGCGCCCTGCCGACCTACGCCATGCCGAGCGAACGGCCTCCGTTTATCGAGGATTCGCCGCTCGTTGGGATTGGAACGATAACGGACGCCGAACTCACCGCGGTGAGGACCGAGATCGGGAAGAACGAAGCCCCTGTCTTTGCCGTGAAGTTCCGCGTGATGGCTCATCCGCAGAAGAACGCTGACGGACATATAACGCTCAACCCTGTGAAGTTCGACCCGGCGAAGTACGACTACTTCATCAGGAAGAACACGGGAGACTGGGCGCCGGCCTCCATAAGCGGTGGCAAGATAATCGCTGAGGAGGACTGCTTCGAACTTGGCGGCTATATGGACTACTACAGAGAGGCGTTCCTTGTGGCGTTCGAGCAAGAGCCGCCCGTAAATCCCGGGGTGGTCATGCCTCCGTTCGACAGCTCGTATGCGTTCGACGAGAGCGATCCATACTGCAACGCGGTTATCGAGCAGGGAACAGACAGCTTTAGCGTCATAATAGACAACGATGCGCTCACCGACGGCGAGATCGTCAGACTGTGGTTCATATGGAGCGACGGCGAGCGGATAAAAGAGGTAGGTGTCGATGTTCCCGTTACCCTGAGGGAGGATGGCAAGTTCGCGACCGGCCCGATAAGCTACAGCGACCTCGGTGACGCGGCCCACAGCGCAATCAAGCCCGACACCGCTTATATAATCGAGTATGAGGGCACAGGCGAGTATGAGGGCATCAGTGGCGGACACGCGGGCTACGCGACTCCCGACTTCAAGTTTACAAGCACAACCGCTCACGGCGGAAGCAGCGGCGGATGCGACGCCGGATTTGGCGCGTTAATTCTGCTGATTTCGGCTGGCGCAGCGATATATGCGCGCAAGAGAGGAGGCGCGATTGCGCTTTTACTGGCCCTGTTACTTGCAATTGCGGTACCGGGCATGGCGCTTGCCGACGTTACACTGACGCTGACATATCCGGAGGATGTGCCTGTTGGCGCATTGTCTGTAGATGTCTATAGCCGTATCCCTGCGACTTCAAGTGCCAGCGATACTACATTTACCTCAGAGACAGGTAATAATATCGGAGGTTATCGGGTCGAGCCTAACGATGACGGTACTTGGACGTTAACAACACCTGGCACATATTGTTATTTTTCTCGTGCAGTTGGCTATTACAAAATCTTTAAAGCCTTTAATATCACACAGGCTCAGATTGATGAAGATGAGGATATAACAAGAGAGATAGAGAACGGTCCGATTGCCGGGACAGGTTTCGAGCAACCTGTCAACCCGAATCTAACAGCTATCAGCACAACCGACAGCCGCGACAGAATATTTGGTCTGTGGCCGGATGAGATGTACACGCTTCCTAGTGGGGCTCCAGGTCCATTTAGCACAAGCGCGCTCAATGGTTTCCCGGCAGAAGGTTTCAAGACGCCTGTTTTCACCAACTTACCGCGTCATTTTCAGCAGCTGACCACTCAAGATGAGATGATGGCGTACTTGAGAAATCTGGCTCAGACAAATCCCAAGGTACATCTTTACATCCTCGGCAGGACAAGGAATTTAGACTATGAGTTCCCGATTGTCGTAGTAACTGAGGAGGATATTCCAGAAAGCGCGACATTCGACGAGGCGGCGAAGATACTCCGTGAGGGCAGTAAGGTAAACGTATTTGAAACAGGTCAGGTTCACGCCAATGAAGCTGCGGGCGGAGAAGCTGCACTTGTGTTGATTCAGGAAATGGCTGGAGAATATGGAGATTCTCTTCTTGACAGATTGAACTTTGTCTGCGTACCGCGACTCAATCCTGAGGGATCATATTTGTACCAGCGCACGTCATACACAGGTATTGATATCAACCGCGACCACATGAGGATTCAGTCCATAGAACTGGAATTTTCCCACAAAGCGTTCAACAAAGTAATGCCCGAAGTCGTGTTCGACAATCATGAGTATGATTTTTGGACTGTAAGTCGTGTAGCAAGTGGTACGGATACCGGAAGATATTACTTAGGCAATACTTCGTTCAATGCGGAGGATATAGAGAGTACTCCCGCAACCAGTCTAAATAATGATCCGGATGTTAATTATTTTGCTATGAATACGGCTGCAGTGAGACTACACAGTGCGATAGAAGGTTCCGGCCTGCGCGGTTACCATTATGCAGGGACAGGATACACCGTGAATAACGCTATTGCACGCGCTTATTACGCTATTAGAGGATCTGTTTCCCTGCTCTTTGAAACACGCGGCATAGGAGGAGGAAGGCAGAATTTCGCACGTCGCGTATTTTCTCAAGTTGTTGCGTCCAAGTCCTTGATAGAGACTGCTGCTATAAACGCTTCTGCTTTAAAGCAAATGGTCGCAACTGCACGTCAACGCGTCATCGACAAAGGGCGTGTTTATGGTGAGGAAGGAGACACTCTCAAACTCTATCAAACTGCATCTGGAAATACGCGGACGGCTTACTACTGCACGAATCGCACGTATTGGCTGGACGGCACTCTCCGCACAGAAAATGCGCCAGTTACTCAGAGCATGAACGATACTGTCCAGCACAGCAGACCGCGTCCTACTGCATATGTAATTCCCAAGGATATTACCTCTAGCCAGATGGATCTCGACACTGTTAAATACATCATGGACGTTCAAGGCGCTGAGTGGTATGAAATAGCGCCTGGTTCGACAGTGCCTTTGCAGCAATACTACCGTATAGGTGAATCTAATTGGGCTGGTAATACACCTTCAGCTGATCTTCGTCCCGAGGATAACGTCACCTTCCCGAATGGCGCTATTGTATTCCCGATGGACCAGGAACCGGGAAATGTCATAGGGCTATTTTTTGAGCCTGACGTACGTGATAGCAGCAGCTACAACGGCACTATCGCGCAATCTGGACTTGTATCACACGACATCTCAACGATGAACTATCCTTACTATCGCTTTACGAAGGACAACCCGCGCGCGGCGCTTCCGAAGTATCCGTCCGACGCGCTGGCCACGCAGATTGTCCTGAACAAGGAGGCCACGGTGATTGTGGTCGGCATGGCGGAGCAGCTGTCCGCCACGACTGTTCCGGGTGATGTAACGCCGGTCCTCAGCTGGAGCAGCGACAGGCCGTCAGTGGCTTCGGTGATAAACGGAAGGATCACGGCTGTTGCCCCCGGAACGGCAGTGATCACCGTCTCCGAGACCGGCACAGGAGAGCCCGGCTCTTATCCGTCCGCAACGTGCGTTGTAACTGTCGTTGCGGCGTCTGCCGACCCAGGCCCGATCCCCGATCCAGATGATCCGGACCCCGTACCTCCCCCGAGCGGCGGCGGCGACGATCCTGACGAACCTGACGAACCCGGCTATACTCCGACAGAGCCCGATCTGCCGGGCGTAATCACGACACCGACTGTGATTGCCCCGAGCGATCCTGACGGCGTAAGGGTGACGCCGGGCGCGATTATCTCCACCAAGACGGCAATCGACGCAGTTATAACTCAGATAGCCGACGACGAAGCCAGGGAGCAGGCCGAGGGTATTATAAGCTACTTCACAGAGGAGACGGACGGAGTCTTATACACGGACCCAAGCGCATTCAGGGCGGCTATAACGGACGCGAGCGGCGCCGACAGGCGCGCTCCTGTTCTGGGTCTGCCGGTCGCTTCGTTCACAGCCCCGGCGGACGCGACATCAGTGTACTCGTTCGAGACTATTCTCGATGACTTTGCCGGCAAGACTTTTGCGGAGCTGACTATCCTGCTCACCACCAATGATAGAGATCTCAAGGCGCTAAGCGCCGGTTCCGCGTCCATCGGCGACGGAGAATTTGTGATCACCGACAGCGTGACCGGCGATGTTGTAAATACGGCCTCGGGATTATCGACCGGCGCTTATGCTGACTCTGCCGACAAGCCGGTAGCGGGCCGCAAATATATCATAAGCATCGGTATCCTCGAAAATGGGAATTATGATCTCGATCCGACTTCCGGTCTCGTGCTCAACGTGGCAGCCGTTGCGGTTCGCGCTTCTTCTTCCGGCGACACTGATCCTGACACAGGCGGCAGCAGCGGCGGATGCGACGCTGGGTTCGGCGCGTTCATTCTGCTGCTCTCAGCCGGAGTGGTGACGTTTTTGCGCCGGAAGGGTTAGTGTTTAATCAGGCGGATTGATTTATCATCTGCCATAAGCAATTGCACAGTCAAAGGTGAGGGCGTCACATGGCGCCCTCACTATAAGGGAACCGCTGATTATGAAAGGGGGTATGGAGCGGGGCGGAACTGTAAATGAACGGGCGTAATGGGCGTCGAGTGTTTTACTGATCTGTACAATCAAAGAGGAGGAATAATTATTATGATTAAGAGCAGGGCAATGTTGGCGATACTGGCGGTGGCAGTGACGATTATGACTTGCG
>JAISRE010000122.1 GCA_031273805.1 Synergistaceae bacterium
GTTTCGTTATGTCGTTATGACTGACGATCTTAGCTGTATAGGCTGCGCTGAGCGCCATCTGAGGTTATACTGATGACGCACAACCCCGATATGATATCATGAATATATAATGATAAAAAAAGGAGAGAGTATATCGTGTTCAATGTCGAGAAACTCATCCAGGTGTGCGGCTATATTCTGAAAAAATATGACGGACGGCTTAACTATACAAAGCTCATAAAGCTCCTTTATCTAGCGGACAAAGAGGCGTTAAAAGAAAGCCTCATTACCATCTCAGACGACGAATATGTCTGCATGACCAATGGTCCGGTTTTAATCAGCCTTTATGATCTCATCAGGAACAGATACTCCAACAATGACGACATAAACGCTCAGTCACTGTGGAATGCCCGTTTTATAAAAGATGGTTATGATCTAGTCTACATATCGCCGCAGTACCCCGAGGGCAAAATGTCCGAATACGATAAAGATGTCATTGACCGCATCGACGCGCAATACCACGACAAGAGCCACGGCGAGCTGATCAACGCAGTGCATCGCAGAGAGATATGCCCGGAGTGGACAGACCCCGGGCATGGGACCACCAGTCCGCTGCACCTAGAAAAAATATTGAAAAGCATCGGTTGCAGCGATAAGGAAATTTTGTGGTTCTTGGAGGAGAAAGAAATTTACGAGGAAGAAGACCGGCATTTTGACAAGATAGCCGAATTAATTGTATCAAAATGACTTTCCCAGTAAAAGGGCTATCTTTTCTCGGCGGCGGAGAGAGTGTCACAAACAAAACACCGCACCTGCATATCATACTGAGTGACAGTGACGAAGACGGTAATTGTCTTGTGGTTTCTCTTACAACATGGAGAGAGGATGATAACGGCAAACCGTTTCGCGGACAAGACAAAAGTTGCATCCTTGACGCTGGAGATCACCCATTTATCAAGCACAGGTCTTGGATATATTACGCAAAGGCAAGGTCATTGCCCTGCAATGAAATATATAACAGAATTATGGATAAGACGTTTGAGCGACAAGCGGCACTTAAGGATGATGTTCTTCTTTTGATACAAGAAGGCGCAAGAAAATCAAAGTTCCTGCCGGGCGAAATGCGGCGCTTCTTTAATTTTTTCAGTTCACAGTGACAAGCGAGGCGTCGAGACACGTGAGGATTTTCAAATGGAGCTATCGCCGACGGTCACAGGCCGTGCAAGGTGTAATTTCTGGACTACAAAATGGACTACATGAAAAAAGCCAAACGCCATAAAATAAGCCTGTGATCTAACTTAATAACACATCCACGAGTCCCCCCCTCGGCACCATTATATTTGTATGATATAATCCATATTAGTACAATATACCCCATAAAACACCGCACAAACCGGCTTTAGAGCTCTTTTAGCCCTATTGATTCGTCCGAAGGCGCGCTACGGGTCCGTATCCGGTGAATCGAGTAGAAGGCCTCTCAAATAATGAGAGGCCTTCTACTCGATTCGATTAAAACTTTTGGCGGTATGTTTACTTCAGTCTGCCCTCGATCCGTGTGTAGTGGGTATGCAGCAGATGATGCGCCCTCTCGCCGAGAGGTTCTCCCATCCAGGTCTCGTAAAGCTCCTTGATAGCCGGATTCTCGTGAGATTTGCGGTACTTCATGTGCGCGTCGGCGTCGTATATAGCCTCGATGCGCGCTTTGCGGATATCCGTGTCAGTCGGATAAGGCTGCCCGCCGCCACCTAGGCATCCGCCAGGACACGCCATTATCTCTATAAAGTGATATTCCGCCTCCCCAGAGAGTATCTTCTGGACCATTTTCTCCGCATTTCTCAGCGTGTGGGCAACAGCCACCTTGAGGATGACGCCGTCGCCTAGATCAACGGAGGATTCCTTGATTCCATCGAGCCCGCGGACCCCTTTGAAATCCAGATTTTCAAGCGTTTTGCCGGTGTAGACCTCGTACGCGGTGCGCAGCGCCGCCTCCATAACGCCGCCGGTTGCCCCGAAAATCTGGCCTGCGCCGCTCGAAAGCCCCATAGGGGAGTCAAAATCATCCTCCGGCAACCCCATAAAGTCTATGCCCATCTGTTTTATCATTCGCGCAAACTCGCGTGTGGTTATGACTATGTCGACGTCGCGAAACCCGCTGTCGTTGAGCTGAGGGCGCTTGGCCTCCCACTTCTTCGCTGTGCACGGCATAACGGCGACACATACGATCTTCGCCGGATCAATGCCGGCTTTCTCAGCGAAGTATGTCTTCACGGTCGCGCCGAACATTCCCTGCGGCGACTTTGCACTGGAGAGATGAGGGATTATTTCAGGATGCGTCGTCTCGATGAAGTTGACCCATCCTGGCGAACAGGAGGTCATCATCGGCAGCACCCCGCCGTTCTTTATGCGGTGCAGCAACTCGTGCCCCTCCTCCATTATGGTGAGGTCCGCCGCGAAGTCCGTGTCGAAGACCTTGTCGAAGCCCATCCTGCGAAGTACGGCGACCATCTTGCCGGTAACAATGCCGCCCGATTTCATGCCGAACTCCTCACCAAGACCGATGCGAACGGACGGCGCCGTCTGCACCACAACATATTTATCCGGATCAGCCAACGCGTCCCAGACCAGCTGAGTGTCGTCCTTCTCGGTCAGCGCCGCAGTCGGACATACTGTCGTGCACTGACCGCAGTATGTACAGGCAACCTGGTCCAATCCAAGTCCAAACGCGGGTTCCACAATGCTGTTAAATCCTCTGTTGGCTATGCAGTATATATCGAGCCCCTGACGCTCAGAGCACGCGCGGACGCACCGGGTGCAGAGTATGCACTTCTCGGGATTCCGAACGATGGAGGGGTTTGCGTCGTCAATCTCAGATGAGCGTTTTTCTCCGTGAAAGCGGACTTTTCTGACCCCCAGGTCCGCCGCGATCTCCTGCAGCTCACAGTGTTGGTTCTTCACGCAGAAGAGACAGTCCTCCGGGTGATTTGCGAGCATCAGCTCAACAACAGTCTTGCGGGTTTCCATCACTATCGGCGTGTTAGTATGGACCTTCATGCCGTCGCTTACAGGATAAACACAGCTGGCCACGAGCGAACGGGCCCCCTCCACTTCAACGAGGCAGACTCGGCAGCTTCCTTCTCGCGATAACTCGGGGTGATAGCACAGGTGCGGAATGTTAAGCCCTATGATGCGAGCGGCCTGCAATATCGTGTAGCTCTTTGGCGCGGTCACCTCCTGCCCATCTATTGTCAGTTTAACCATTGTCTCCGTAACACTGGACATCTCGATATCTCCTCCTTCCCCTAACCCTTGTCAATTGCCTTGAAAGGACACTTGGTCTGGCAGGCGCCGCACTTAATGCAGATATTTTCATCGATTGAGTGCATGCCCTTGATCTCTCCGCTTATGGCGTCGACAGGGCAGACCTTCTTGCACAGCCCACAGCCGCGGCACCTCTCGGTTATGAGATAGCCTATCAGAGCTGTGCAAGCTCCGGCCGGGCACTTGTGGTCCCTGATGTGCGCCTCGTACTCGTGGCGGAAGAAGTTCAGAGTTGAGAGGACCGGGTTTGGGGCTGTCTGGCCCAGGGCGCAGAGAGAGCCTGCCTTGATGGACCTTGCAAGGCTCTCGAGGAGGGCTATGTCATCCTCCCTGCCGTTTCCTTCGCAGATGCGGTTCAATATCTCGAGCATCCTCTTTGTTCCCTCGCGGCATGGGGTACATTTGCCGCAGGACTCGTCCTGGGTGAAGTTCAGAAAGTAACGGGCGACATCCACCATGCATGTGGTCTCATCCATGACGACAAGTCCTCCGGAGCCCATCATCGCCCCGGCCTTTGTGAGAGACTCATAGTCGATGGCAAGGTCAAGCAGCTGCTCCGGGAGACATCCCCCAGACGGGCCTCCGATCTGAACGGCCTTGAACTTTTTACCGTCCGGGATGCCGCCGCCGATGTCGTAGATGATCTCACGCATCGTAATGCCCATTGGCACCTCTGCCAGACCTGTGTTGTTTATTTTGCCGGTGAGCGCGAATACCTTTGTGCCCTTGCTGGTTTCGGTACCCTGAGACGCAAAATAACTTGCTCCGTCACGCATGATCGAGGGAACGTTGGCGAACGTCTCGACGTTGTTGATGTTTGTGGGCTTGCCCCATAGTCCGGAGTTCGCCGGAAATGGAGGACGCGGGCGCGGCATTCCGCGGCGCCCCTCGACAGATGCCATAAGCGCCGTCTCCTCGCCGCAGACGAACGCGCCAGCCCCTTCTTTTATGTGAAGAGTGAAGTTGAAGTCACTTCCAAGTATTCCCTCCCCGAGCAAACCAGCCTCCTCCGCCTGAGCGATGGCTCCGCGAAGTCTCTTGATTGCGAGCGGATACTCGGCGCGGCAGTATATATAACCCTCGTCAGCCCCAACCGCATAACCGCAGATTGCCATTCCCTCCAACACCCTATGGGGATCGCCCTCCAGCACGGAGCGATCCATGAACGCTCCGGGGTCGCCCTCGTCCGCGTTGCAGATGACGTACTTTTTATCCCCTGCCGCTCCGCGAGTGAACTGCCACTTGAGACCGGTCGGGAAACCTCCGCCGCCGCGGCCTCTGAGTCCCGACGCTTTGATCTCCTCGATTACATCCTCCGGTTTCATGGATAGGGCTTTTGCGAGTCCTTCATAACCGTCGGCGCCGATGTACTCCTCCAGCGATTCCGGGTTTATATGCCCGCAGTTGACGAGGGCATAGCGCTTCTGTTTTTTGTAAAATGCTATATCATCATAATCAGGAACAGTCTCCAGTGTCGCCGGCTCCTTATAGAGCAGGCGCTCGATCACGCGTCCCTTGATGAGATGGGTTTCCACTATTTCGTCAATGTCGGTCGGCTTAACCCTGATGTAGAACACGCCTTCGGGATATACAATGACGAGAGGGCCCATCTCGCAGAGTCCGTGGCACCCCGTCTCAACTATCTTGATCTCACTCTCCATGCCTTTGGCCTGCAGCTTCTCGCGAAGTGCGGGAATGATTACCTTCGATCCCGAGGACGAACAACCGGTTCCTCCGCATACAAGAACGTGGGCTCTTGCGAGCTTCTCCATTTTATTATTCCCCCTGTTTCCGCACTCTAAATATAGAATCCGTTATATCTTGGCAACGACCAGATCCGTCACAATCCGCCCGTTTACAAGATGCTCGATTATAATTCTTGGAATATCTTCGGGCTTCACGTTGCCATAGGTTACGCGGGGCTCGCCCGGGCGAACGATATCGACCAACGGCTCCTTCTGACACATGCCTATACAACCGGTCTGCAATACAGATACGTTCTGCAGTCCTCTGCGCGAGATCTCGTCCAATATGGCGGTCATTACAGTACGCGCGCCTGCGGCTATGCCGCATGTACCCATTCCGACAATCACCTGAGTACCGTTTTCATGACGCGCTGATGTGCTCTGCTTGGCGATTTCTTTGATCTTACGCAGATCCTCCAGACTTTTTATGGTCATCTAAAAACAACCTCTTTTCTTAAAATAATTTTCATTTTTTTTGCGACCCATTATTTATACCGGTCGATTATGCTCTTGACGGAGTCCGACTCGAGTCGTCCATGCGTATCGTCGTTTACCATGATGACAGGCGCCAGTCCGCAGCATCCAATGCATGCCACCGTCTCCAGGGTGAACCTGAGATCCTTGGTAGTCGCCTCATTTTCTTCCAAGCCCAGCTGGGTTTTAAGCTCACTGAGGATTCCTTTAGCGCCCCTTACGTGGCAGGCTGTGCCCTGACAGGAACGCACAATGTTGCGTCCGCGTGGTTTGAGGTGAAATTGCGCGTAAAATGTGACTACCCCAAAAATTTGGCTTATCGGAATATGTGTTTTCTCACTTATTCTGATCAGAACTTCTCTCGGCAAATACCCAAAAATATCCTGAGCCTTTTGCAGGATCGGGATGAGAGTCCCTTTAGCGCTTCCCAACTCTGACAGAAGTTCATCGAGTTTAGCCAAATCCTGATCCACAAGTTTATCTACCATTACGAATCCTCCTTATTTAGGATCTATAGACAGTCGGTCCTGTCACACTATAAGTGCAGCCCATAAGAGCGTGCATAATTTAGTAGCAAAAAGTTGTCGTAATTGTATAACATTAAGACATGTTTTAAAAGTCCGTCAATCTGCGCTGTATTGCGTATACTAACCAATATGTGATGAGATTGCAATAGTAGTCATCACAAATTTCTTGAATATTTATTCAAATTCATGCAATTGTGAAGAACGACATATCATTTGTATTCCACATGTTTGTGATGTCATTTTTTTAAGCACTTTCAGGGGATATCGACGCAAATTT
Organism: Synergistaceae bacterium; assembly: GCA_031273805.1. Taxonomy (GTDB): domain Bacteria; phylum Synergistota; class Synergistia; order Synergistales; family Synergistaceae; genus JAIRKI01. The sequence continues at coordinate 6,321 of JAISRE010000122.1, forward strand.
GCCTCAAGTTTGCAATGATTGGTGAGGAATATTCCGAGTAGGCATTACAACTGATTTGCTGTTTGATTGGTTACAATCGGTATATTTGCCCGCTCATTCATCGAGGCATCCATGATTTGAACCCCTTGCCGACGACCTCTCTCGCGTCCGACACAACCATGAACGATGACGGCTGATTCTCTCCAATGAAACGTTTCAGTTCGACAGTCTGCCTGCGAGTCAGAAGGCACATTACAGTGGGACGAGACTCTCCTGAGTAACCGCCGTGAGCGTCCATTATCGTAGCTCCGCGCACGAGCTCCGTCGTGATGAAACTCAAAACCGGAGATGGATCCTTCGTCACCACCAGGACGAGCCGACGCATGTCGAACGACGACATCGTACTGTCGATCATGAGGCTGGAGGTATATACGGAGACGAGTCCCAGCATGGCGTTTTCCACCCCTACGATGAATGTGCTGGCCCCTATTATGCACATATTTATGTAAAAATTGAACTTGCCTATCTCCATGCCATATTTTTTTTGCATGTACAGGCTCACAATGTCGGTTCCGCCCATCGAAGCGCCTGTGTGAAGCACAAGACCGCCGCCATACCCCTTGATTGCACCGCCAATGAGGGCAATGAGCAGCTTCTGGTCGGTATGCGCGAAGGACATATCCACCATGAACTTCATCAGAACGGTGATCAGTGCGACCGAGAATATCGTCCACAACACCATCCTGGCGGACAGTTCCTTCCATGCCCATATTAAAAGCGCGACATTCGCTGCCGCGACCAGCATCGGCAGGGAGAGCCCGAATGTGTAATTCAGGAGCATGGCTATCCCAGTTACGCCAGAATCAGGGAAACGAAACGGAACGGTGAACGCCATAACGCCAAATGTATAAATTGCAGTGCCGATCACCACCGCGATGAATGTTCCGAACTCCGCTCTCGCGACAATCGGCGCCATCACCATCAATTTCTTTAAACCCCTCTTGTTCCACCCTAACCGCAAATTGTGCAAATTTAAGACCTCCGGATCAAATTTATTGCATGAACGACTATGGACATTGCGGTATACGTGTATCCACATATATGCCATAGCTAACTATAACTCGATTTTCATCTTGCCACAAGTCGCCGAACATCCGAGTATGATATGCCATAAATTTATCTTGCGCCTGCGGAAAAAACATGAGGTATTATTTTCTGATTTGTGATCCGGCTCGTCTGAGGAATATATTCATTTTTGGTAGCTGCGTCACAGTTAAAGAATCCAATTTTTTAAGCACCTACAGAGAGTGACCGGAATATTTTGTTCCGGCCACTCTTGTTCCAGGCTAACAATCTTTGATTGCAATGGGTATATTTGTGCCGTCCGAGGCGATATCAGCACAGTTCGCGATATACTTTCGTATCATCTCAGCCGCCTCCGGCGGATACTCCACGTCTTTGACGAGAAGATCCAGCTTATATCGCGAAGTTAAATCTCTTTCCACTATATATGGCACAGTTTGCTGCCATGTTGCCAGCACGCCGTGTTTTCCCAATAAATCTATGGCGTCGTCAGCTATAGTAAGGGCAAAGACCGCCTTTGCTCTGCCATATATACACAGGAAAGCGGAGGCTAATCCAACGAAGCGATCGCCAATGACCGCTCCTTCCAACTTTGCGGGGTCGGCATCCAGGATATTCAGCAGCGGCGTCAGTCCCCGCTGATCTGAATGATGCAAAATTTTGCCGTCACCGATCACAACAAGGGTTTTACCCCCGTGAGTAAGCGCTGATTTTGCCTTGTTGGCGGCTTTGAAGATAGATTCGTCCATCAGTGATATGCCTCCATATATTTATCCCAAACCTTACTCGCGGAGATTATGAAGCGTTACCACCACCCATTAAGCATATATAGGGCCGGCAGCCATAGCGTTGCAAATAAACCAACTATCATTAAGCATATCAAAACCGTTGTCAATTTTGCTCCGCCCTTTTGCAGACCCATCGAAATCCAGAACAAGAACCAGAGCAATCCCCAGTATATCCATATTAAAGTAAGAAGTATATCTCCTGTCAAATAGGTCTGATAGGCAGGGAGCGGAACGTTGGCTGTTACAAACAGACACCACCAGCCCAATCCGCGTCCGTCCACCCCCGTAAGCTTAACTATACCCATGTACACGTACGTAAAGCTGAATAACAGGACCTGAGCCGCCCACCACAGAGTTCCCTCCGCAAACCAATTTTGTACGATGCCGGTCAGGATGACAAACAGTGTCAGCAACCCAAATCCCAGATTCCAGTAACCAGCTTCTTTATCGCCGACTTTATTGCATAAGTTAGCGCAGTTTACAGTGAACACACCAGCTACACAAAACATGACAAAACCAAGTACTACCATGTTCTATTCCTCCTCAACGCGATGTCACTACAAAAATAATGGGAGGCCGCCCACTGCAGATACAATTTACGGCCGCCCATTATTTCATACCGAAGTTGAAACGCGGTTCCTTATGGCGCTGTTACTTATAGTTTGAAGGTTGATCCGATCAATGCGTTGAAGAACTGAGACTTGTTCTCGAAGTCATTGATCTTGATATCCTTGCAGTACTCCGCCAGGGTGATTTTCTTGTCGAAGTCCACCTGAATCTCCGCATTGCCTGCTTTTTCCAGCAATTCCTTTTTACTGATTGGAAATGAGACTCCTGTTTTTGAGAAAGCGCGAATTATATTGTGACTGGACGCGAGATAAAATTTTTTCATCTTACTACCCCCTTAATAAGTTATATAAACTTCTCTGTTGGATTACTTTTTGTATGCGGTGTATTTATCCAGTGTGTCTCCCACACCCGCAAAGTCAGGGTGTGAAGCGCCGCGGTTCTTGTATGTCCAGGTGAAGTTGCTGGTAACTGCTTCCTTGCGAATGTGATCGACAATCTGAGGATAGATATCCGCCTTTATCATCCAGGGCAATCCCATAGGAGCTTCACAGATGATAGTGCCGTCAGGATTGAGAATCATGCTGCGTCCGAAATAGGAAAAACCTTCGTCAATGCCGACCGAGTTGGCGGTTACGACATAGACCTGATTGCAATAAGCTCCGGCCTTATTCGTTATCTCCCACGCGCGATCCCATGGAGCCATATAGTGAGAAACGCGAATTATGACATTTGCTCCGTTATTGGCCGCTTCACGCCAAATTTCCGGATAATCTCCATCCGCGCATATAATAGTCGCCAGCTTCGAACCTTTGGGGCCATTTACCACCTTGCAATCCCAGCCTGGATGAGTGGCTTCCCCGGGGATCCACGGGTTCATCTTTACGTATTCGTGGATTATCTCGCCCTTGTCGTTGACGATGATCGCTGTGTTGCAGCCTTTCCTGCCCTGCACATTGCGCACCAGGGGATTAAATACGCCGTACATGCTGAGCTCTTTGCATTTGTCCTTGAGCCTCTGAATCTCCGGACCGTCGAGATCGACCAGCACATCGTTCCAGATCGGGCCGAATCCCTGCAAACCGCACTCCATGCTCACAAAGAGATCCACGCCTGGAAAACCGCACGCGGCCTTGTCCATCCAGTCGATAATCTGGTCGACGTTCTTATTGACGTCCTCCATAGTCTGGGCGCTGATTGGCGGAACCTGAATACATACCACGCTCATCGCTTCAACTTCAAACTTCCCGCTCATTGCATGTGTGCTGCCAATATTCATGAAATAAACCCTCCTTGAAATTTATATTTTGTGGCATTTGGAGACACTATTGGATTTTTGAAAACATCACATCTGACCCACTCCTCCCTCTGTCTTAACCCATTCTAGTTCTGCTAAACACACAAAAAAGGGCCACCGCAACAGTTTTGACTGCTGCTTTGGCCCTTTTGCTCTCAGGAATACGCTATTGTATACCCCAGAAATAGCTGTATTTTATAACGCTTAAAAGTTTCTGCATAGACAGGAACTCTAAGCCTGTTGCCTCTTGAGAACGCACACACTAAAACAAACTTCTATTACACCTAACATAATAACGACGTTAAATTGTCACTGCATTGAAACATTCATTATTATAGCCTGAAGATGCAGTATGGACAAGCCCTTGGGTCAAATTTCATCAAAAATACCTATCTTTACGTATGTGATTACTTTGAGAAATCGCACAAACACCGTCATCCGTTACAGTAACGCTTCAAACAATTCCGGAATAGGGTGTGGAATTACCACGCTGGAAACAAGCAGGCCATTTCCGCCCTCTGCGTTGACCCCACAGCGCACAGATTCTGTCACAGCCGCCACATCGCCTGTCAAGACAACGAATGATTTGCCCCCTATGCCGGTACCAAGCCGCACCTCTATCAAATCGACGTCAGCGCCCTTGACAGCGGCATCCGCAGCGTATATCGCAGCCGTTATGCTGAAAAATTCCATGACTCCGATGGCATTCACGTCACTTGGCACGTCACTTGGCCCGATTGCGTTAATGACCTGGGGATTGATGCGAGGTATGACCACTGAATCGATCACAAAAGTATCGCCGATCCTCAATCCTTCGTCCAGCGAGGATGTTACAGCGGCGATATCTCCGGAAAACATTACGCTGTACTTGCCCGGGCATGTGGGATAGGAGAATATCAAATCCACCTTCGCAGTCTTCAGAACAGCGTCCGCCGCCTCTATACCCTTTGCTATGCTGGAAAATTCAAGAAATCCAATTGAGTCAACCATTAATTACAGCGCCTCCCATCGGATGAAATTGTCATCGAACCCGAGGCAATTTCGACTATCCCGTCTATGCTGGCGTGAATACAGCTTCCAAGTCTGCCCTGTGGCGAGGATGCTATCAACTGGCCTCTTTTTACCTCATCGCCCGGCCTCAGCAGTGGTTCACATGGAGCGCCGATATGCTGTGACATTGGCAGGATCACGCGTTTAGGACGCGCTTCGGCCAATCTGTCGATCCGTATATGCTGGAACCGATACACGCCTGTTCTGGCCGCTGCTCTGACGGTGGAAATTTTGCGCATATCCCTGAACGGATGCGGGGATCTCTGTCCGTCGCCCTTTTTATAGCGTATGCCGGCTTCGGCCAACATTTTACGCAGCGCGGCATTGACGCGGCGAGGCTGCAGGTCCATCGGGCAAGCTATCAATTCGCATATGCCGCACTCACAACATAACGCGGCGCTTCGAACGATGGCGTCATTCATCGGAAGCGCCTGTAAGTCTCCGCACAGGGCAAGACTGCGCATGATTTTATGCGGCTCCAGCGGATGACCCAGCAGATTGCGCGGACACAACTGGCTGCACTGACTGCACCGAATACATGACGCTCGTGCGCGTACCGCCATCTGTTCGCGGCTCATTCGCTGAATGTTGGCCAATCTGCTCTTTTGAGGAAGCACGATCATGCCCGACATCGTCTTGGTGACGACCATCGACGGAAATTCTTCCTTTGAGATAATCCTGCCCATCATCGGTCCGCCCAATAAGACACAGTAATCATCTATAGAGGCGCCTCCGGCCAACGACAGGCAGCTCTCCAGAGGGGCGCCTATCGGAGCGTCTGCAATTGTCGGAGTCTCCACCTCTCCGCTAACCGTTAAATACTTATGTATCAAGGGCCTGTCCGATATGGCGTCGTAAACTGCCAGCATAGTGGCGACGTTGGACACGACGCATCCTACGTCCAGAGGTATGCCGGCCGGCGGGACAACTCGCCCCGTCACCTCGTAAACGATAGTTTGCTCATCCCCGGCCGGATAAAAACTCCTCAGAAAATGGAGAGATACGCGGGATTTCGCGGCGTCTGCAGCGCTGCGTAAAGCGTGTATTTCCTCGGAGTAACTCTCTTTCAAAGCTATTATGCAGTGAACTGCCCCTATCTCGTCTCCCGTGCGCTCGATCGCCGATATTATCTTATCTGCGAAATGACGCATGATATAGCGGTCAGTCCTGAGCAGAGGCTCGCATTCGACGCCGTTTACGATAAAATATTCAACTCCGCTCATGAGCTTGGCGTGCGTTGGAAAACCCGCCCCGCCACAGCCAACGACGCCAGATCTCTCGATGGCCTCAAGAATATTCACTTGACACTACCCTCTTCCCGTTCGACCTCAAGCGTATCTATAATTCCCACTATAGCGCAGTCAACGGGGACATTTTCTCCCCCGGCGGCGATACGCGCCGTACTCCCATTTACCACCAGCACATGCTCGCCGACCCCAGCGCCTACTACATCAGCGGCGACAAACGAAGTTCCTGTAAGGTCGTTATCTTTCCCAATTTCACTAACTACCATCAGTTTAAGACCAACGAGAGAATCCTCTTTTTTTGTGGCCCATACGTGTCCGACAACTTTGCAGATTATCATCCCGCATCCCCCTGTCAGATTCGCGTAACTGACTTTTTAGCGGCGTAAAAGACATCTTTCGCCGAAGGGGTCAAAATAGTTCTGATCCCAACCTTAACGACGCTTCCCGCGCAGGAGGCGACTATATCGCGAGCCATTGACTCCGTTATCAATGACTCATCGCGGCAGCCCGTTGTAACTTCGGGTTGCGGGGCCGGCGACTCGCGTCGGCAATCACCGGCGATATTATCCCCGCACAGAATATAGGCTTGACTATCGGACTCCAACATGCAAGCGTTGGCTTCATCGAAGTCTATGTGTACAGCCGGTGAAAAAGTATCGCGCACTCTCACTATGACGTCGCCTAAAACTACAGGACGACGGCTTTTTACCGCTATACGAGCGTGCGACCCGTCACTGAGACCGCAGGCGAGTGCATCCTGAGGTCTCAGATGCGCATGCGCTTTTGCGATTATCACGCTTCCTTTTGCGTCAATCATGCCATTATCGCCAACTATGAAAACGTCACAGGCGCCGCTTAAATCTCCTGATATGTTCAGGGGCGGGTCGAGCCCCAATACACGGCTGTCAGTCCGTGAAAGTTCAACTTGCACCACTTCGCGCGGAGGCCCCAAGACAGCTACATTTGATATCTCTCCTCCTGCGGTGACCAGTTTAACTCTCTGTTTCGCCAGAAATTCGCCTGGCTGAGAGAGATCACGCGCTTTCTGCAGTACCGCTCCTTTTCCGAAAAGGAGAGATACCGCATCGGCGTTTAGATGCACATGACGCGCTGACGCCTCTATCTTTATAGGCATTTCTGCCTGTGCAGCAACCGCCTCCATACGCTTTAAAACCTGATAGACAATCTCTTCGATCTCAGTGGCTTTCACTCTCTCACCTCCCATACTGTCCTGCCAGCAAACGACAAAATAAAATATACACGGCACTGCTCAAGCGATTCAGAGCGAGTAGAATATCCTCACTCTCGCCTGTCGGGAAAGTATTCTCCGCCGTTATTTCGACCTCTCTCACACGGGTCCTCAGGAGATTTAGAACCGAGGCAAAACGTCCCATGCTATAGTCAGGTATGGGATGTGGAAACCCGAAATACTCCTTCACGTGATGCGAAACATACCGTAATTCATCCGAGTTATATCCCAACAGAGTTAACGGCTTTAAAGCGCGTCCTGTAACCTCCGCTCCCAATATCTCCCTTGTAAGTACAAGTATCTCTCCAAGATCCTCCGTCAACTCTGATCTGCCATCCGCGTCGGCTTCAACTTGGGCCGCTATAATCTCGCCCTGCAGGGTATCGAGCTTTCCCCTGAGGGCAATACGCGGATGAGTCTTTGGCGCCAGTTGATTGGCGAACAGATGAGTCATTCTCTCAGGTTTTTTTTCGAGCCCTTCTCCGCTTTGCGCATCTATATATGTTTTACTCCCCTTATCAGGAATAGGCGTTTGAGGCATACCCTCCCCGCCATCACGGAACACCAGCTCTATACCTCTGTCACGCAGATATTCACGCGCCAGAGGCGTGACAAAAGTACCGGTCTCCACACAATATTGCGATGCATGTCCGTTCATCAGAGTCGCTCGCAATATGCTCTCGTTCAGTATATTCATCTGAACACCACCCCGCTCGTTATTTACTTGTCACTTGTATCGAGCTGCGGCAGTATCAACTCCACTTCGCTGTGAGGCCTTGGGATAACATGCACCGATACGAGCTCCCCAACACGTCCGGCAGCGGCGGCGCCCGCGTCGGTTGCGGCTTTGACCGCTCCGACGTCCCCGCGCACCATGACGGTGACAAGACCTCCGCCGACGTGCACCTTGCCGATCAGGCTGACATTGGCCGCCTTCACCATCGCGTCCGCGGCTTCAATGGAACCCACCAAACCCTTTGTCTCCACCATGCCAAGCGCCTGTAACTCTTTAGCCATTGATATCTCCTCCTTTAAGGTTATTTAATCAGTGGTTCCCTAATGTGGGCAGTATCAACTCCACCTCACTGTGGGGCCTTGGAATAACGTGTACAGATACAAGTTCTCCGATTCGTCCGGCAGCGGCGGCGCCTGCGTCAGTCGCCGCCTTGACCGCTCCGACGTCCCCGCGCACCATGACGGTGACGAGACCTCCGCCGACGTGCACCTTGCCGATCAGGCTGACATTGGCCGCCTTCACCATCGCGTCCGCGGCTTCGATGGAACCCACCAAACCCTTTGTCTCCACCATTCCCAGTGCCTGTAATGTTTCTGACATTTTTCTTCCTCCTAAAAATTAGAATTTTTTATTTGCCGCTGCTTCCAAAACGGCTGAGCACCGCTCTGGTTATCGCCTCGATGTCCTCCCGTGTGAATTGCACGTCTCGAGCCGTCGTCTCAGCAGGGCGTGCATCACCTGCCGAAGACATTGCAATGCCGTGATGAGCGGGAGTCGGATTTGTATCGCGAAGTGATTCGAGCTCCCTTGCGTTCCACGCCACTCGCCGTATATTGATGAGGTGCAGCGGCGTGACATTGTCCGAGGTAGCGCTGCCTCCTATGGAACCACAGCCCAGAGTAAGCGCTGGAGCCAGGTTAGTGGTCGCCCCAACCCCGCCCAATGAAGCGGCTGTGTTGACCAGCAGCCTTGAAACCGGTTTTTGCATGGCAAATTCGTTGATTATTGATTTGTTCTCGGAATGAATGGTCATTGTATGTCCGGCGCCCTCGTTCATCAGGATCTCGATGCTGCGGGCACAGGCCTCACGCCAGTTTTCCTCGACATAAAAGCCCAAAACAGGACACAGCTTTTCGCGGGAATAAGGGTTTTCCATGGAGACCTCGGTTTGGCGCGACAGCAGAACTCTGATCTCCGGCGACAGATCGATTCCCGCCATTCGCGCGATAACTGCCGCTGATTTTCCAACTACCTTCGGGTTCATGCTGCCATTGGAGCGCAGTAACACTGCGGCTAAGCGAATTGACTCCTGCTCGTTCAAAAAATATGCTCCCTGACGCGTGAACTCATCCGACACTTTTTGTTCTATGCAGCACTCTGTAATGACGGACTGTTCACTGGCGCAGATCGTTCCGTTATCGAACGTCTTGCTCTCGATGATGTGTCGCACCGCCGAGGGTATATCCGCAGTTTTCTCGATATATGCGGGCCCGTTTCCAGGACCTACCCCAAGCGCTGGATTCCCGGAGGAATACGCGGCCCGGACCATTGCCTCTCCGCCGGTCGCCAATATCATGCCGATGCCGCGATGCCGCAGCAGCTCGTTTGTAGCCTCGATGGAGAGAGTTTCGACGCATCCGATCAACCCGTCGGGAGCGCCGTTTTTTTGTGCCGTATCAGCTATCAGTTTGACGGTGGCCTCGATGCATCTTCTTGCTCCGGGATGCGGGCTGAAAATAATCGCGTTACCGGCTTTCAGGGATATCAGAGACTTATACATAACGGTGGATGTTGGGTTGGTCGATGGGATCAATGCCGCGACAACGCCCACACCCACCCCTATTTCCGTGATTCCGGAAACATCGTCCTGATTCAGCGCTCCGACCGTTTTCATATTTCTGATGTACTCCCAGGTCATCTTGCTGCCCAGGAGATTTTTCAGCGTTTTATCCTGCCATACGCCGAAACCCGTCTCTTCAACCGCCATTTTGGCAAGAGGCTCGGCATGTGCCGCGCACTCTAAAGCAATAGCCTCGACTAATCCGTCTACCTGAGCCTGATTGTATCCGGCAAACTTCTTTTGGGCCTCGCTCGCCCTCGCCACAAGGTTGCGAACTTCCTGGATGGAACACAGATCTCTGTCGAAATTCATGTGATTTATCTCCTTTGAAAACTTAATGGGGCTTCCGCTATATCGCAAACCATCTGGGCAAAAGCGTCACACGCCGCGCTGCATGAGGGCTGGTCGCCGCAGAGCAATCCTCCCGCAAAGTTGGTCTCCGTCGGCGGGCCATAAAAGAGTTTCATTTCAACCTGAGACGCCTTGAGCGCCGCGTCAAGCCCGAGAATAGCCTCCAACGGCGGGGCAATCAGATAGGCGAGAGCGTTTCCCTCCGGTATTTTTGCCTGCTTTGACAAATAAGAGCCGGTGCGCGAGATGCAGTGAGCGAAGTAGACGATCGAGTCATCCGCGTTAGCGCTGTAGAAACTGGCCGCATTCTCCGCAAAGTCAATGGCCGCCTCCAAGCCGCTGCAAACATCCTCCGGATCGACGCCGGACAGTATGCCGAGAAACTCACCCGCCAGCGCGGTGCTGGAATTAGTCGAGCCGGCATACATGCTCTTCGCGTAGACGACCTGCACCCTTGCCTTTTTGGTGGCGTCATCGAGCGCCGCGTACGAAACGTCGTCACAATCGGTCGTGATTATGCCGAGACTGCGGTGAGCGCTATGCGCTTTCAGCGCCTTGAGCAAGGCCTTATCAGCATTTGGAATTATTTTGACGCTCAACACCTTCGTCTTAAGCGCGTCACCCCTCATCTCAGCCCTCCTTTCTCAAGTCAACGCCGCTTGCCTTCGCTCTCAATATCTTGCACAGCAGGTCCGCCAGATAAGCGCCCGCCTCGACAGCCGGGATACCCCTGCGATGTATATTGGAAACTACGGTGCGTTTGGACTCGTCCATGCCCGTCTTTGCGTCGTACGCTATATATGAGCTCATGCTTTCCGCTGTTGCCAGACCAGGTCTCTCCCCGATCAGAACACACGTCACCTTGGCCCCAAGAATCTCGGCCACAGGTTCCATGATGCCGACCCTTCCATTTCTGACGAAAAAAGGGGTTCCTATCGACACATTTTTGTTTTTCAGGCCTATGAGGAGAGATGGCATAAGATCAGGCAGATTGGCCGTTATTGCCGTAGAGGAAAGTCCGTCTGCGGCGAATATCTGGATATCGGGATTTGGCGCGCACTTTTCGCGTATCATGATCTCCGACTGATCTGAGAGCAGCCTGCCCAGGTCGGGCCTCGTCAGAAACTCGTTTTTGCTGCCGCATCTGCTCTCGACTGTAAATAATTTAAGATCGTCCAGCACCTTCTGGTTTATATCAGTCATCACGGCGTCGCGCGCCGCAGCGTGATCGGCGCGAAGAGTGATAAGCGTTTGCGTGTTATATCTGCAGCCGGCTCGGCCGACTCCGATCCTCGCGTTAGTGCGTTTTTTCATGCGAACCAGGGCATCCGGGTCGCAGGGCGCCTCGATCAATATCTCCGCCCGGCTCTCCTCACTGGTGATATCCCGGACCGCCTGTCCGCTTGAAGCATTCGCGTACGGCGCGGCAGATAATACCTCCGCCCGAGGTGAGAGTTCAGCCAGCACCGCATTTGCTATTTGTTCTATCAACCTGCTATCAATCATCACTCAGGCCCCCTTCCCAAGTAAAAAAGTCGGGTCGCCGGCATATCTGGTCAGACGGCCGTTCTCCATGATTCCCATTTTTTCCAGCCATATCTCAAATTCCCTGATCGGACGCAGATTCAGCGCCTCGCGTATAGCGGATGGATCGTGAAACGCGTTGCTCTGATAGTTGAGCATCACGTCATCACTGGCCGGAATGGAGATGATGTAGTTAACCCCGGCCGACGCCAACAGGACAGAGAGATTTTCCAAATCATTCTGGTCGGCCATCATGTGATTTGTGTAGCAGCAGTCACATCCCATCGGTAATCCGGAGAGCTTGCCCATAAAGTGATCCTCGAGCCCCGCCCTCATTACCTGCCTGCTGTCGTACAGATATTCAGGCCCTATGAAGCCGACCACCGTATTCACCATGAATGGGGCAAACTCACGAGCAAACCCGTAACAGCGGGCCTCCATAGTCAACTGATCGGCGCCGTAGTGCGACTCGCTGGATAGCTCCGAGCCCTGACCAGTTTCAAAATACATCACGTCGGGACCGGCCGAATTACCGTGACGGCGCAATAACTCCAGCGCTTCACGCACCGTTTCACCGTTGAATCCGAATGCCCTGTTGCCCTTTTCGCTGCCCGCGACAGACTGGAAGATCAAATCCGCCGGAGCGCCCTTGCTTACAGCTTCGATCTGAGTTGTGATGTGTCCCAATACACATATCTGAGTTGGAATCTCATAACGATTTTTGATGTCGTTTAGTCGCTTCAAAACCTCTGAGACGCTTGAAACTGTGTCGTTGACGGGATTCAAACCGATCAAGGCGTCCCCGCAGCCGTAACTCAATCCCTCCATCACCGACGCCGTGATTCCCTCGATATTGTCCGTGGTGTGATTGGGCTGAAGGCGCGCCGCAAGCGTACCGCGCATACCTATGGTCGTGTTGCATCGCGCACGTACGCGCATCTTTGCCGAGGCGCAGATCAGATCGAGGTTGCTCATCAGCTTGGTGACGGCGGCAATCATTTCAGCGGTCAACCCTCTGGAGACGCGCTGCATATCTCTTTCTGCCGTGTCACAGTCCAGTATCCACTCACGCAGTTCGGCCACCGTCCAGCTTTTAATGCTGTCATAGACGACTTCATTGATAGAATCCTGGTTGATGCGCGTAACCTCATCTTCTTCGTAGGGGACTACGGGATTTTGCCGCAGCGTATCCAGCGTCATCTGAGAGAGCGCGTCCTTGGCGGCTATTCGCTCGAGATCGGAACCGGCCGCGACTCCAGCCAGTATGTCCCCCGATTTCAGTTCGTTAGCCTTGGCCAGCACTTCCTTGATTGATGAGAAGGTATAAGTCCGACCAAACAATGTACTTTTATAAGACATTTACAAACCCCCAAGTCGAAATCATGATGCTGTTATATATGCGATATAAAATGTCAGCCAAGCGCCAACGTTTTTATAACCACCGGTATTACCATGCCATCCATCAGGGGACGTCCCAGATCTACATAGTCTCCATCCTCGACATGTACCTCGTCGATGCATACTACAGTCCTGTCCGGGCCGAACTTGAATTCGAGCAACTGCCCCAATGCCTTTGCCGTGTCGCTTTCCAAGGACATCAGAATAGGCGCTCCTGGAGTCATAGCCGCGCTCACGGCCTCACATATGCAGTCGGCGAACACCTCCAACCGCGCGTATGAGGGGCTTCTTTCACCCCTTATGGCCAATATCATCCTGTCCGTGTCGTTCTGTCCTAAAAACCAACGTATTTTTTCGGCCAGATAAGCGGAGTCGCCCTCATAACAACGCTCCTGCTCGGCTTGGTTTAACTTGAGCGCGGGCAGATTTTTAATGGGCAATATGTCGTCATGGTGCGATATCGTGCTGCCGGATACCGTTGTGGCGTAGCTGCCGGCGCCGACGACTGTGGCGCGTATGGTCTCCTCGGCGCGCAGGATATTAAACGACGAGCACAGCCGACTTTGCCCGATGGCTTCGCCAAGAAGAGGGCCTATATCACCGTAACGCAGCGGGTCCTCATCGGAGCGCGCGATGCAGTCCGCCACTCCGCCGGAGAAACATATAGCCTGAACCGCATTCGGCATTACAAATGCAGCGCTGCCCAGAGTCTTCACCTCATGAAGCAGCGGGGTGACAGGGGAAACGCCGGCCATCTGCTCCAATATATCCGTCATAGAGCGGCAGACGAGCCTCAATATATCCATATCCGCGACATCCCCCGGTTTCAGCGACAGACCGCAAGACGACGCTATCTTTGCGGCGCTTTTGCTCAAATACGCAATACGCCCGTCCTCAATGCGTATCAACCTCCCGCCAATATCGAGACAGCCTCTGGCAACCGTTTCACCGCTGTCGAACACAGCTATATTTGTGGTCCCGCCGCCAATATCGAGATTCATCACGCATATGCCTTTAGTCTGCGATATATGCTGCGCTCCGCTGCCTTTGCCCGCAATAACCGCTTCGAGGTCCGGCCCCGCCGTAGAGACGACAAACTCTCCGGCAAAACCTGAAAGGGAATTGAGCAGCAGCGCCGCGTTCTCCTTGCGAGCCGCCTCTCCCGTAATGATGATCGCCCCTGTGTCGATATCCTCCGGACGCAGGGAAGCTCTTTCGTACTCTGAATGAACTATGCGCCGTATGGCGTCATCATCCAACATGGTCTGCGTTTTTAATGGGGTAAAGCGGATCTGACCGCTGTACAGTATTTTTTTATCTACAAACGTAATATGAGGAATCGAGAAATACCCTGCCGTGTTTTCAAGCACCAGATGAGAGAACACCACCTGCAACGTGGAGGTCCCTATATCTATGCCCACACTTGTAATAGTTTTGCTATTCATTCCGATCCCCCTGAGGCAATTTAATCAATAACAAGACAAAAAAAGACCCCAGCGGCATAAAAACTTGCCGCCAGAGCCCTATCACTCCAGTATACGCTTTTGTATACTCTATATTCGGGTATGCAGTATGCTGAAGAGCTGCATTACTTTAATAATTACGCTTCAGCGACTCTCTAAAACTTTAAAACTAAACGAGGCGCGAGTTCCCTTTTCGGATGATGAGATAAAAAAATCGCCTTTCAATTTATCTCTGACCATCGTTGAAACCAGACGCAAACCCAATCTCTTGAAATCCACCGCCTCTGTATCGAAACCATGCCCGTCATCCTCGACACATACAGAAGAATAAAGGCTTCCACCGTGAATGCTGATGTGGATATTGCCGTTTCCATCGTTGAAACCATGTAAAATCGAATTCGATATCAATTCATTGGTAATCAACGCGATGGATATGGCCGCATCCGATCCAACAAAGACATTAGAACTCTCCACTGAAATTTTTACATGGTGAGTATCCCTGATAAGTGTCTCCATATTGTCCGCAACACGAATAAGTAAGTCACATAACAATATATTCTTTGTCAACTCACCCATGCTCATTATATCATGAGTTGAAGCAATTGATAAGACCCTGGCGATATTTTCCTCGAAAAGCAGACGAACTTTGGGGTCGTGTGACTGCTGCGCCTGGATATTCATGATACTCGCCACCAGCTGCAAGCTGTTTTTAACTCTGTGATGCGCCTCGCGTATCGCGATTTTGTCGGTATCGGACATTCTGTCTGAGGAAAAAAACATCTCGCTTCGCTCTTCCTGCCTGCGCGCCAATTCGTTGAATTTTTTCTCCTGAATTATGCTGCTTTGGATATCCCGCTCGCGGATCAATACGCCGATTACCCTGCCATTATTTGCTTTGATGGGAACTACATCCTGCTTGACCATAATATTTTCCTGAGTTGTTCCTTTTAAATCCCGCACGGGGATTCCGGATTCAAAGACGTGAAACACGGCAGGTTCATTTTCTCTGTATACCGGCATTCCTATTACGGACTTGCTGTACAGAGACGCGCCTTCATTTTGCGGCATAGCCTGCGATACGACTATGGCCTCACTATGGGTTTTATTGAGACAGTCCACGAAGATATCGGCTATTGTCAGGTCGGCTATAAATTGGAGATTTTTCTCGAGGTTCGCTAACACCAAGATATCAGACTCACTGAGGTTGGTCTGATCGAGGCATATTTCTGTTATATTCATTTGTTTGCGCCCTTGGACAAAATGTGCTGAGCCGCCTCCGTCATGGAGATATTTCTTCCTTTTGAGAGCGCGTTCAGACGCTTATAAGCAGATTGCTCGGACACTCCCTCTTGCTGTATCAAAATTTGTTTTGCCCTGTTGATTATCTCACGCTCTGAATTACGCTCTATCACAGTCTCTGCAATGTAACGCAGCGAGCATCGTTTGTTCATGGACAGCCGCTGCAATTCGCGATAGGCGTCTCCCTCGGATATGCCGAGTTCCTTGGCCACCAGCACCTTGGCTTTTTCGATAATCCGGCTTTCCTCTAATTTTTGTCTGGCGCTTTCCGCCTCCAGCCGAATATCCTTGAGACGCTGACTTTGGGAATAAGCCACTTCGATAGCGGGCATCAGTAATCTCTTATTTATTGGTTTGACCAGATAACCCGTCACGCCGATCTGATTCGCCCTCTCTATGAATTGAGCGTCGCAGTAAGCGGTCAGGAGAACGACACAATCCGCCAAGCCATCTCTTAAAATAATTTCGGCCGCGCTTAAACCATCAAAGATCGGCATTTTAATATCCATAAGAACAAGATCAGGATGTTTTGCCGTGCACATCTCCACGGCGTCAAATCCGTCGGACGCCTCCCCTTCTACAGAAAAACCGAGCTCATTGAGCATGGACGCCAGATCTATGCGTGTGATTGGTTCATCATCGACAATAATGACTTTCCTCATACGTATGGATAACCTCCCGCGCAGTTTATACAGCTGTACAAAAAACAGATAACAGTTTACTCCATCTGTGTAAAAAATCCAAATATTTTAATAAAGCACTGATTAACGACATTTTCCCGTCTGCTTGCAGTGCAGTTTATACACATGAACATCTCAACGCAAGGTTATCTCGCATATTTGGATTTTCATAATTCTCCGGCCGTTACTGTCCAGCGGGGAGCAATTTTTGTTTAAGCTCCCCCTGTCATCACCCGGCTTGACCCCCTGTCGTCCTCCGGTCAAGCCGGAGGACGACAGAAAAGCAAGCCGGAGGACGACAGAAAAGCAAGCCAAACCGAAAGATGGTTAGGAATGGCCAAAAAATGATTACGGCGTAGCTTTGGCGCTCGATGGAGAGTTAGGGTTTAGCCGACTATGTGCGACAGGATATGCTCAACAAGCGATGCGAACTCCGGGTCCGCGCGGTGTCGCGGGTAGGCGAGGCCTACGGGTATCTCGCCGATTATCCTGCCGCTGTCTGCTATGATAACTCGGCGTGAGAGAGCGACTGCCTCGTCGACATCATGGGTGACTAAAAAAATCGTCTTTTTCTCCAGCAGATAGAGCTTCAGTATCTCCTCCTGGAGCGTCCTCCTTGTGAAATAATCGAGAGAGCCCAGCGGTTCATCCATCAGTATGAGTTCCGGCTCATAGCAGAGCGCGCGACCCAGAGCGACTCGCTGTGCCATTCCTCCTGAGAGCTGGTTCGGATAGGCGCGCCTGTAATCGGACAGGCCGAGCATTTCCAGCAGCGACGCCGCGCGCGCGAATGGAATATCTCTCTTTGCTCCCTTCAGGAAGGCGAAGAGGACGTTTTGTTCCACAGTCAGCCACGGCATGAGCCTCGGCTCCTGAAAGACGACTCCTATGCGCGGGGGCGGGTCTTCTCCGTAAACTATCTCGCCTGCGGTTTGCGTTATCAGTCCTGCCACAATTCTAAGGAACGTCGTCTTTCCCGAGCCGCTGCGACCGACAATAGAGACAAAATCTCCCTTGTCCGCCAGGAGAGAAAATCCGTCCAGCGCAACGTTGACAGAGTTCCCTAGTCGATATTCCCGCCTTATATTTTTAGCTTCAAACCACGCCATCTGCCGTGTTTTTGTAGGCCGTGAAACGATTGGTGAGCCTCGAGAGGGAAAAATCCATAACAGAGCCCAGACATCCTATGACCAGTATGCCGACCAATATGACATCAGGCCTCGACAGCTGTTCCGCATCTATTATCATATACCCGAGGCCGGACGACGCGGCGACGAGCTCCGCCGCTATCAGAGAGCGCCAGCTGTAACCGAGACCAAGTCTCATTCCCGTTAGTATATATGGTAGGGAGGAGGGATAAACCACGTGCCTCAGCGTCTGAGCTCTCGTGTATCCAAAACTCATCGCCACCTCGAGCAGGCCTCTGTCACACTGCGAAATGCCCTGAACAGTATTCAGGAATATGGGGAAAAAGGTCGCCATGACGATTATCACGAGCTTTGAGGTCTCTCCTATGCCAAACCAGAGTATCAGCATGGGAATGGTTGCCATGGGCGGGATGTGGCGCAGAAACTCCAGCATCGGGGACAACTGCCTCAATGCGGGATTGTAGACGCCGCAGAGAAACGCGCTCGCGAGCGCAATGACGGATGCCGCGCAAAAACCCTTCAATATGCGCGACATGCTGGCCATGATATTGCCGGTCAATTCGCCGCTCTTTACCAAACTGAAAAATGACCTGAACACGACCTCCGGCCCCGGCAGCAGATATGCGCTCCACCAGCCGTATCGCGCGCCAAACCACCAGAGGCAGAGCAAAAACATGGGTATAATTATTCCGCTGCCAGCTATGCGTCCTACTGCTTCCCTAAGGAAGCGCTGATTTAATAACCTTCGGCTGCAATGGGCGAATTCGCCCACCATCTTCACGGTTGCCACAAAAATAGTCCTCAACATAGCTCTGAAGTTCCTGCGGCCATTTTCACGACAACCGTTTTGACGGAGAACGAATTCGCTCCATTTCGCTCGAAGAACATTAAATCAGCGCTTCCTAAAACAATTTTTTTTATCGCACATTGCCATACAACTTCGCGGTCTTTCAGCCTCGTCCAGTCCTTCTTCTCGAATTGCCGCCGCCGGAGCGTCCTCGCGGTTTTAAGGCGCTGCTTGAACCTGCAAAACTGCGCCCCGGTTTTTGGTCTCCTTGAGAACGGCGCGTTGGATTCTTACCATGACTGTCCCTGGCGCTTTGATAGGGACGCGGCGCGCCGGCAAATCCCTCGCCGGATATCTTCGCTGTTTTTTCTCGCGTTTCACCACGAGCGCCTTCGGCCTGTTTCTCATGTTTATCGTGTCTTTGTCCGAATGTTCGTTGTGGATGTTTGGCAAATCTGTCAAACTTTTTGCGCTCTTTCAGATCTTTGCGCTCATCCTCAGTATGTTCTTTACCAAGTCCCGCGCCGCGCGTCACACGCCCCTTTGTCTTATCTCCTCTCCTGTCGGAAGAGGAGGATGTGACACGTGAAGCCGGTAAAATCTTTTCGCGCCTCGCCGACGGAATTGCAGCTTTTTGCTCAAGCGTTATATCTGACGATGCTCTCCGAAGCTGTCCGCACGCCGCGATTATCTCACCTCCGCGTTCGACTCTTATCTCTGACTCGAACCCAGCGGATTTGAGAACGCTCTGAAAGCGCAACGCTCGCTCCGGCTCGCTTCGCTCGTAACCTCCGTCGTTATCGTTCGCCGGTATCAGGTTAATATAAGCGTGGAGACCGTGCAACAGCCTCACAAGCTCTCTCGCGCGCTCGATGGAGTCGTTGCGGTCTTTGAAGAGGGCGTACTCGATTGTCACCCTGTCCCCCGTCGTCCTCTGATAGTCGCGCAGCGCTGACATCAGCTCGCGCAGCGGATAGTTCGAGTTGCAGGGGACGAGCTCATCGCGCAGATCGTCGTCTGCCGCGTGCAGAGAAACCGCCAGTCTGACGCCAAGCCCGGACTCGGTCAATGACTTTATGCCAGGGACAACACCGGCAGTCGAAATAGTTATATGCCTGATCCCCAGTCCGCGCATCTTTGGACTGTTAAGGAACCGAACAGCGTTCAGCACCTCTTCGGTATTTAAGAATGGTTCCCCCATCCCCATGAAGACGACATTATTTATCTCCCTGCCGGCATGGCTCTCCATGACCGCAAACTGGCCTGCTATCTCACCCCTTGTAAGGTTGCGCACAAAGCCGTCAGATCCGGTCGCGCAAAATGGACAGCCGATGGGACAGCCAACCTGAGTGGAGATGCATGCCGTCAGCCTGTCTCCCTGCCTCAGCATCGCGGTCTCGACCGTCGCTCCGTCGTGAAGGAGCATCAAAAATTTTTCCGTGCCATCCCTCGACTGCTCAACCCGCGCAATCTCCGGGTGCGAAAAATCGAGCGAGGATGAAATCCGCTCGCGCAAAGATTTTCCAAAATCAGTCATGGATGCCGCATCAAAGACACCGCGCTTCCAAAGCCAGCTGCACATCTGACCCGCTCGGTACGTCGGCTCCCCTATCCCCGCAAAGTACTCGGCCCAGTCGTCGAAATCAAAATCAATGGCCGCATTTCTATTATTATCTGACAATTATTTAACTCTCCCCTGACTTGAACTCTTATTTACTCAATGGTTCCTTTTAAATACTCTCATAGAGCGGAAACGCGGCGCCGAGCTCCGCCATGCGAGCGCGAACCGTACGAATGACGTTCTCGTCCTCCGCAGCCGACAGGACCTCGTCTATTGCGTCCGCGACAAGACTCATCTCCTCTTCTTTCATACCGCGCGACGTAACTGCCGGTGTTCCCAGCCTGAGACCGCTCGTCACCATTGGTTTCTCGGGGTCGAACGGTATCGCGTTTTTATTCGTCGTTATCCCTGCCGCTTCCAGAGCTTTCTCCGCCGCTTTGCCCGTTATTTTCCTCGAACGAAGGTCCAGCAGAACGATATGATTATCCGTGCCGCCGGAGACAACCCTGAGACCCTTCTCCTGCAGTTTGGCGCAGAGGGCCGAGGCGTTTTTTATCACCTGGGACGCGTAAACCTTGAACTCCGGCTCACCGGCCAGCTTGAAGCAGGTCGCCTTTGCCGCCACGGCAGGAAGCAGCGGCCCGCCTTGAACTCCCGGAAACACCGTTCTGTCGAGGTCGCGTGCGTACTCCGCATTGCAGAGGACAAACGCGCCCCGCGGCCCGCGAAGCGTCTTATGGGTGGTGGATGTGACGAACTGAGAGTGCGGCGTCGGATTGTCGTGAACGCCTCCGGCCACCAGGCCCGCAATGTGCGCCATGTCCGTTACGAGTATCGCCCCCACCTCGTCGGCGACGGCTCGAAAACGCGCAAAGTCGATTCTTCTCGGATAAGCGCTCGCCCCCGCCACTATGACCTTTGGACGGCTCTCTCTGGCGAGGTGCGCCACCTCGTCGTAGTCGATGGTCTCTGTCTCGGGATTGACGCCATAAGCGGTAATTTTATACATCAGCCCCGTGAAGTTCAGGGGATGTCCGTGTGAGAGATGTCCGCCGTGATCAAGCCTCATCGCGAGCATTCCGTCTCCCGGCTTCATCACCGAGAAGTATGCCGCCTGGTTTGCGGTGCTGCCTGAGTGAGGCTGTACGTTAGCGTGATCCGCGCCGAATAGTTTCTTCGCGCGCTCTATCGCTATCTCCTCTATCTGCTCGACAAACTCACAGCCTCCGTAATATTTTTTGTGTGGATATCCCTCGGCGTACTTGTTGGTAAGGATGGAGCCCAATCCCTCAGTAATCGCGCGCGGTACGAAATTTTCGGACGCGATAAGTTCGATATGAGTTCTCTGCCTGCTCAGTTCGGAGCTTATCAGAGCGCTTATCTCCGCGTCCAGATGCTCAAGGGACGCCTCCATCATCTCGTTGAAATACGCCATTTTTACAAAAACCTCCATGCGGATAAATAGTTGTGACGCAACGCATGAAATTATACCTGCAATGCGCCGAATGTGAAACATCAAACTTTTTCTAAAATAATTCTTGCTATTCAACCACATACAATGTCACAAATACTGATATTTACTGCTTTTCAAATACCTGAATCGCTCTCTGACAGCCTGTATCAACGATGAACGCAATCTTGCGATGAGCCGGAATAATTTTCCCCCGCATGTGGAATACGCTCGGAAAGAAGCGGCGGCTCCTGTTATTAGTAGGATAAACAGCGCGGCGGCGACCCCAAGACGAAGCAGAAAGTGTCCGGCTGTTTTCATCGTCTTGACAAACATAAATTATTCTATATAATTCATATATGTTAGATATGAATTATAGAAAAGGGGTATTGCCGGATGATTGTGTGGACAAAGCAAGATGTTTTTTCGTCAACAAGAAAAAATTACGACGCCAAATCCTGCCGATGTTGTCATTAGTAAAACAGTTATCCTGTTTTACTAAGTTTCCACCTAATATGTCATTTAAAAACAACTGATATATTTTTGCCTTAAATGCTCGACAAGATATTCTGAGCCATTTATTGAGGTCTGTCTTTAGATGCCCTGTGAATCATCAAAACTATTGATGATTACATGTTTTGTGCCCGAAGGTGAATGTAATGAAATTTCGTTATGCGTGAAAGGAGAACGAGGAAATGTTTAAACGAGTTGCAAATGTATATTCCATTTTAGTTTTATTAGCTATCGGAATTATAACCGGAGCGTCGGCAGAAGCGGCCAGTTCTTTGCCTAAAATACGCGTCGGGATCATTCAAGAAGGCGCAGTTCGCCCAGCGCTTGTAGTCGTAGCCCAAAGCCTGGGATATTACGAGGAAGAGGGAGTGGACGTGGAGTTCGTCTATATCGATGGCGGCGGGACGGCTTGGACAAGTATCGAGGCCGGTAATCTGGACGTATATCCTTACGCCGTATGCACCCCGCTGTCGGTTATATCCCAAAACGGAGATTTTGTAATCTTTGCCGGGACAGCTACGGAAGGTTCGTCTGTGGTCGTCAACGACAAAGTCGGCGATGTGGATTTTTCCGACTATAGGAATTGGGCCGGCAAAAAAATAGGCGTAGAGGTGATAGCCGAGAGCGAAACGTTACCGCTAATACGGGAGGACTTGAAAGCCATCGGGGTGCTCGACCAAGTTGAATTCGTTGTCATTGATGACGCTCAGGCGCGTCTCGAAGCGCTGCGAAAGGGCGCCATTGACGCGGCCACTCTCACGGAGGAACGAGTGGCGATAGCGAAAGAACTCGGGCTGAAAGAAGCCTTCCCGATAGGGGAAAAATACCCAGGCTACGTTTGCTGCCGCCAGACCACCTCGTTCAAGTCCCTGAAAGAAAAACGGGAAAGTTACGTCAAATACCTCAAGGCGCAGATACGCGCTTACAGGGATTATAAGCTCAATACTGAGGTTGTAGTACGCTCCCTGGCGAAATTTTTGAAGGTAGAGCCGGAGTTTGTGCGAAATTACATCGCTACACCAAAAGATAAGACGACCAATGGTGAATTTGTAAATTTCAAGAACCAAGTCAACCCTGATCCTGCCTTTAACAAGGTAGAGCGGCTTTACAAAGGCCTCCTTGCGGAAAAAGTTCTCGTAGAGGAAGAGGGCGTAAAGCTGAAAGATCATTTTAACATAAGTATTTTCAAAGAGGCGCTGGACGATTTGCTGAAGGAATATCCGGACGACAAGGTTTATAAAGAAGTGGCCGCCAATTACGCTCTGAACAACTCAGATTTTTGACGCCGCACATGGCAAGGAGAACGAATGATGTTGTGCCCGCTGCTTATTTTTTTACCGGAGGTGCTCTTCAATGGCTTTGAACTTAGACTCTCCGCAGTCCTTGAATAGGGAAACAAGGCTTGGTTCCATAACCGGTTACGCAGGGACATTCCAGGATTTGACAAAAAAGGGCTGTGCGGGCTGCCTAAGCAACAAAAAACGCTGTTTCGCCACGCCCAGCACATGCAGCCATGTTCATTCGATAAATCAACTCGCGGCCATTGACGACGTTGCCGTAATAGATCATGCCCCACTCGGCTGTTCGGGCTCCATTATCTATTACACCGTAGGACACAACAAACGCCGCAGCGATCATTTCGACGGGAAAAAGCGCTTGGCTGTCGTGGTGTCGAGCAACATGAAAGAATCCGACACTATTTTCGGAGGAACGGAAAAGTTGCGCGAAACTATATTGGCCGTACACAAAAGGCATAAGCCCAAGGCTATATATGTGGTGAGCAGCTGTGTGTCCAGTATAATTGGGGACGACATATATAGCGTAACCCAAGACGCTTCTCTGGAACTCGGCATTCCTGTGGGATTTGCCTCTGGTGAAGGGATCCGATCAAAAATATGGTCTTCCGGGTTTGACGCTTACTGTCATGCGGTCTCCAGGACATTGCTCGACGCTCCCTTAGAAAAAAACAACACTGTCAATTACATCGCTTTCACCAAGATTAACCGTGAGAACCTCGATCCGTTTATGCACAGGCTCGGGCTGGACGTAATATACCTCACTGGCGGGGCGACTATAGAGGATTACAAGTCCGCATCACGTTCATTGGCCTCCTTCGGGCAATGCGGGTCACAGTCCAGCTACTTGGCCGGCGCGTTGGAACAAATGTTCGGGGTCAAGTATTTTCAGTCGCACTTGCCGTTCGGCGGTGTGGGTTTCGAGCGATTTTACCGCGATTTGGCGCGTTATCTGGGCAAACTCGACATAGCGGAGACGGTTATCCTAGAGGAGCGGGAGTTTTATGCCGATGAACTTGCGATACTCCGCGAAAAACTGAAAGGGAAAAAAGCCTTCGTCGCTCTCGGCGCCAGTTACGCATTCGAATATGTACGGATGCTCCACGAGCTGGGCATGGAGGCCTCCCACGTCGTCGCTTACCATTACGACCCACATCTCGACAACGTATCCGACGAACCTGTGGCGGCTGCGGCTGACGCGATTGAGATAGGATACGATTTTTCCGTCAGCGTAAACGACGCGCAGGAGAGTGAGACATACCTGCTGATGAAGAGGCATCCGGCAGACATATTCATATCACGCTCGCACGCCGGCGGTCTCTGGGCTGCTAAAACCGGCATTCCTACCATGGAGGCTGATATCGGACTCGACATAATTGGATACCGTGGGCTCGTCTCGTTTGGAAAGGGCATAGTGTCCAAATTATCCAATACCAATTTCACGCTGAATCTTGGCAAGCGGTACAAATCGCCGTTCACTGAGGAGTTCGAGAGCAGAAACCCCTATTTCTTCGAGGATGACGCATGATGAATTCCGTTTGTGCAGAGCAGCACAGAATCGGATGCGCGTTGGGCGGTTTTTACACTGCTCTCGCGATGAACGGGGTGCTGCCTATCCTCCACTGCGGCCCTGGATGCCAGGAGCAGGTTCAGAATGTGCTGGCCCTGATCAACGGTGGACAGAACGCACACCCGTTTCAGGAGATGTTCCTGCCATGTACAAGTTTCAGCGAGTCGGATGTGGTATTCGGAGGAACAGACCGGCTCAGAAAAACGGTATCCATAGCGCTCGAATCTTATAAGGCAGAGATGATGCTGATAGTGAGCGGTTGTACGCCTGCGATAGTTGGGGATGACGTGGCGGAGGTCGCGGAAAGTTTCTGCGACGCCAAAATACCAGTCCGCTGCGCTGAACTACCGGGTTTCGCGGGCAACAACCTGCTCGGCCATAGCAGAGTGCTTCGCGCGATATTGGGAACATGTGAACGGGAAACATCGGAGGTCACGCCGCGCATGGTAAATGTGTTCGGAATCGTTCCATTTTACGACCCTTTCTGGGATGGCACGCTCGAAAACTTCGGCTCTCTTTTGAGGGCAATCGGGCTTGAGCCAAATATACTCTACGGCAGGGGAAATGGGTACCGAAACGTCAAAAAAGTACCTCGCGCCGAGTTCAACATAGTGGCTTCCCCATGGATCGACTTGGACGTCACTGTTGAGTTACAGGAGCGGTTCGGCACACCCGTATTCCATTATCCGATGATTCCAGTGGGACCCACCGAAAGTTCCCGTTTCCTCAGGGAGTTGACGGCCTTTTCAAACCTGGATTCAAACCATGTCGAGCAATACATCTCCGATATGGAGGACAGGTATTACTATTACGTAAACCGCTCCCTAAGCTGGATACATGAATGCCGGAACATGTCGAAAGAGTTCATCGTCATATCGGGAGCATCCTCAGCTCTATCGTTCACCAGGTTCCTTATAAACGACCTCGGGCTAATACCTGAGAAAATTTATATTGCCGAGAATGTGCCGAGCAATTATCACGAAATCATAAGGGGATATTTCGAAGACGTGGCTTACGATGGCCCTGTCGAAGTCGTATTCACCGATGATGGAGGGCTGGCGGCGGCCGAGATGCGCGATATGAATTTGTCGGGAAAACCGATAATCCTCGGCAGTTCCTGGGACGACGCGCTGGCTCAAAATCTTGGGCTGCCCTACATCCCAATATCAGCGCCATTAGGCGACTATCCCATCGGCAGCAAGAACTATTTTGGGTACGAAGGCGGGCTGTCGCTCTTTTGTGAATACTGCGCCGCCTGCGACAAGGCTTGATAAAACAATTAATCAAAAAACCATACGCAGAGAGGAGGGCTTTTTCATGGCAAAGATAGAGGTGATGGATGTTTCCTTGGAATACAACGATGGCGAGGAATCTTTCCTCGCCTTGGAGAATATCAACCTCACGATAGATCAAGGGGAGTTCGTCTGCGTTATCGGCCCGTCCGGATGCGGCAAGAGTACGCTTCTTTCCCTGATGGGAGGATTCATTTTCCCAACAAAAGGCAAGATCACGATAGATTCGTGTGAAGTGCGAGGCCCCGGCAAGGATCGTTGCGTCGTGTTCCAGCATTATTCCCTGTTCGCATGGTTCACCGCGATACAGAATGTCGCCCTCGGGGTCAAACAGGTCGCTGGACGCCTGTCCTCGAAGGAGATCAACGATATTTCCAGGGATGCCCTCGAAAAAGTAGGCCTTGGGGATTACGCCAACAAATACCCATATCAACTGTCAGGAGGCATGCAGCAACGGGTAGCGATTGCCAGGGGACTGGCAATGAACCCTCAAATATTGCTGATGGACGAGCCCTTTGGCGCTATAGACACGAGGAATCGCCTTGACCTTCAAGATCTGCTATTGGATCTCTGCGCGAGGGATGAGAACAGGAAAACCGTAGTGTTCATAACTCATGATGTCGATGAGGCAATATACCTGGCGGACAGGATTGTGTTCATGAATCCAAAGGTAGTGACGGAGGACATAAGAGTCAATTTTGGCAATTCCCGGAACCGCGATGAGATATTCGCGTCCGATGCTTTCATGAAATTGCAGCGCCATCTCGTGAGCCTTTTTTATCGCCATCTCGAAAAGAAGATATGGAAGAACGTCGCTCTATGATAAAGAGGTTCTTCACCCTGCCCACGATCCTATATTTCATCCTGCTTTATGTCGCGTTCACGGATGGCGTGATAAAAACAGACGATTCGACGGCATTCATCGTCGTACTGACCGGGATAGAGATGTTTTTCATCTACACCGAGTTCAAGTACAGCGTGAGGAATGGCAGTAAACCCAAGGAAAGGCTGTTACAAGACAGCAGACGCGACATCACCTCCATAATTTTCGCCGTGATGCTATGGTGGGAGTTGACGACAAAGGTGTTCGGGCTCGTCAGCAAGGTTCTCTTCCCTCCACTTGACAATGTCTTTTACGTATTCGTAGAGGACTATCCGGACATGCTCAGGGGTATAGTCAACTCGCTATACCTCGTTTTTTCAGGCGTCGGAAGCGGAACAGTGGCTGGAGTCGTCGTAGGGTTGCTGGTGGGTTGGATCCCGAGGCTCAGGAACACTGTAGCGCCGATAGCGAACGTGGTAGCGGCAATACCGGCACTGATTTATGCGCCGTACGTGGTGGCTATTTCACCCTCGTTCAAGCTTGCTTCCATATTCGTGATCTTCCTTGGCTGTTTTTGGCCCACGCTGATGAACATGATCGGAAATATTGCCGGAGCGGACAAAAAACTGCTTGACAGCGCCAGATCGTTAAACCTTGGTACGGTGTCAATGCTCTTCAAGGTGTTGCTGCCGTATTCGGTATACCCTATCATAGCGAATTTGCGTATAAGGGTCGCTGACGCGTTCATGGTGCTAACATTCGCGGAGATGATCGGATCCAACGTAGGGCTTGGATTTTACGTGAAGCGATGGTCCAACTTTGCCAAATACAATAAGGTATTCGCTGGTATCATACTCATAGGCGTAGTGGTAACGGCCATAAATAAACTAATAAAGCTGTTCGAGAACAAATTCGTCAGATGGAAGTGAGAAACGCCCGCACTGTTGCGTAGTTCACGGCGTATATTTATATCGATTGGAGGTATATAAAACATGGGTATCGGCAGCATTCTAGTACACGGGCATAAAGAACCGGACAACACATTCAACGCGGTAGTACCGCCTATTTACCTGACCACGACTTACCGAAAAGAAAAATTCAGCGAGCCGCAGGAGTTCGAGTATTCCAGAGGAGCGAACCCTACGCGCACTTATTTTGAGGAGTTTATAGCGTATCTGGAGGGTGGAAGGCACGGCTTCGCGTTTTCATCGGGGACTGCGGCAAATGCCGCAGCACTTTCCGTTTTGGGCTTCGGGGAGAAAGTGCTTGTCACAAGGAACGTTTACGGTGGGACTGTTTCACTGTTGAGTACGGTATTTAAAAATTTCGGGATAAATTTCGAACTCGTCGATACCAGTAACCTCGAGGAACTTGAAGACAGATTCGACTCGAAGACAAAGGCTGTTTTTATAGAGACCCCTTCTAACCCATTGCTCGATATCGCCGATATCAGGGCGATTTCCAACCTCGCCAAAAAGCATAACGCCATTACGATAGTCGACAATACGTTCCTCTCGCCCTACTTTCAGAAACCGCTGGAACTTGGGGCGGATATAGTCGTAGAAAGCGCGACGAAATTCTTGAGCGGCCATAGCGACGTGATCGCTGGCGTAGCGGCAACAAATAGCGACGAGCTTGCAGAAAAGATCGGGGCGTATCAGCGGTCGGGCGGTAGCATAGCCCAGCCCTTCGACGTCTACCTCCTCATTCGCGGCATTAAGACGCTTGCGATCCGAGCCGACAAACAGGTGGAAACCACGCGGAAAGTTATAGCGTTTCTTGACGGCAACCCCGCAGTCGACCGTATTTTTTACCCCGGCCTAGTAACCCATCCCGGATATGAGATTCACAAAAAACAAGCCAGAAGTCCCGGGGCGCTGTTGTCATTCGAATTGAACGGCAGCAACTACAATATCGAGGCGTTCTTCGACTCCTTGCGGCTCATAACACACGGCGCGAGCCTCGGCAGCGTGGAAAGCCTCATACAAAACCCCAAGACTGGCAGTCACGCCCGTTTTACCCAGGAACAGCGGGAAAAATCCGGCATAAAAGACAATCTTGTCAGGTTGTCGGTCGGCATTGAAGACGCAGAGGATATCATAAAGGATCTGAAAAACGCCTTCGCATCGGCCAAAAAATAGCGAGAGAACAATTGAAGTGAGTTCCAGCGACACTAAAAGTGTAAAGTTTCAGATGTGATCTGAAAAAATCAAAAAAGCCATGCACAGGGGTTTGATAGAGGAGGGTTGCGCTGTGGATACGGCAAAAGTGTTTACCAATGGCAAAAGCCAGGCCGTCAGGCTCCCGAAAGAATATCGGTTTGCCGGAGAGAACGTGTATATCAGAAAATTAGGAGAGGTC
>JAISRE010000030.1 GCA_031273805.1 Synergistaceae bacterium
AAAAATGGTTGCGGGGACAGGATTCGAACCTGTGACCTTCGGGTTATGAGCCCGACGAGCTACCGGACTGCTCCACCCCGCGATACCAATATGCGCATGGTGCCGAGAGCGGGAATCGAACCCGCACGGACTTGCGTCCACAGGATTTTAAGTCCCGTACGTCTACCAATTCCGCCATCCCGGCGGCCAGCAGAGAATATTATATCAGTGTTTTCGAATGCGTCAACCCTTCATATCCGCTATTGCCAGACTTAAACGACGAGATCCTTCATCCAGCTCCTCCGTTGTGGCAAATGTGAAACATGTGCGGATATAGTCCAGACCGCCGCCATTGGCATAAAACGCGCTCCCATTAACAAAAGCGACTCCCCTCTCTATACTCTTATTAAAAAGTTCGCGGGAGTTAATTCCCGGTATTCTTACCCAGAAGAAAAAACCGCCTTTGGGCACAGTGTACTGAACATCAGACGGAAGATACCTGGCGAATGCCTCAGCCATGTTGTCGCGTTTTTTCCTGTAGTGATCGATGATCTTCGGCAGGAAGGAATCCATATGGCCATCCGCGCAATACTGGTATACCATAGACTGAGCCACCAGACTGGTGCACATATCCGCGCCCTGCTTTACCATAATCATCTTCCGTATTATATCCGGGCGCCCTGTAATCCAAGCCACACGGGCGCCTGGGGCAAGTATCTTGGAAAAAGAACACGCATACACGACTCTTCCTGAACGGTCCATCGAGAACATGGTGGGTTCGTGTATACCGTCATAACGGAGATGCCCATATGGGTCGTCCTCGAAGACTATGAGATTGTAATTCTCGGCGACCTCGAGCATTTTTTTTCTTCTCTCCGCAGAGAGTGAGCAACCGGACGGATTTTGAAAGTTCACTATCGAGTAGATAAACTTTACGACTATTCCAGAAGCTCTTGCTCTCTCCATTGCGTCAGGCAACATATCCACTTTCATTCCATCATCATCGCAGGGCACTGTGACGAATTTGGCGCCTCGGTTGCGCATTGTGTGAATTGCGCCCGGATATGTCGGGTCCTCCACTATTATGCCGTCTCCCGGGTTTATCAGGGCAGCGCATAGCAGATCCATCCCCTGCTGTGAGCCGGATGTTATCATCAATTCATCGGGTTCCACCACACGCCCCATGCGCGGCGCCATCCAATTCGCCACAAATTTTTTAAGCGGCTCGTATCCATCAGTGGCCCCATACTGAAGAACAGTCTTGCCATCATTTTCGAGAATGACGTAGCTGTTGGCAAACTCTGCTATAGGGAATATCTTCGGGTCTGGGTTTCCTCCCGCAAATGAAATCATCCCAGGCTGCTTTATATAAGGCATAAGTTCGCGTATTGGCGAAGGTTTCATGTCTTTTGCCCTGTCCGAAAAGAGCGCGCTTAAATCCAACTGACTCATTCTGATTCCTCCATGTTATTTGTGAAATTTCAACAGCGAGAAGCATACTTGAAGCCGCCCATTGCAGCCGAAGGTTATTAAATCAGCGGTTCCCTAAGGAATCGCTGATTTAATGTTCTTCGAGCGAAATGGAGCGGATTCGTTCTCCATCGAAACGGTTGTCGCAAAAATGGCCGCAGGTGTAGCAGAGCTACATTGAGGACCATTTTTGTGGTAACCGTGAAGATGGTGAGCGAATACGCCCATTGCAGCCGAAGGTTATTAAATCAGCGGTTCCCTAATCTTTATACTTGCGATCCATCTCCATATGCACATCGTCCACAATCTGGTCGACGGAGATCGCGTCCTCCCCCACGGCGCTCGCGCTGGCATCTATAAGCCTCGCCAGCCCAAGTTCGACACATTCTATTGTAGCAAGTTTTTTAATGCTGTCATGCATCTCCTCCACCAGAGTTTTGGCCTTGTCCTGCGACGAGTCCGGCATAAATATTATAATTCCATAGTCGTAAGTCTGATAAGCTGAGTCACATGGACGCAGAAATAGCGCCAGAGCGCGCGCAAACGCGCAGAACGCGCGTCGGCAGGCGTCATCACTTGGAATGACTACGGCTTTGCCGTCGAATACCAGCTTCATAAAAACGACAACCAGTCTGCTGTTATACCTTCGACATTCCTGAACGGCATACCGCGCGATATACTGCATGCTCTCCCAGGTATACAAACCTGTATCCTTATCCACAATGTCTGATTTTTCCTGCGCTGCGGATTTTAGCTCGTCTGGCCTCTGTTCTTTCACCTTGATGGCTGGAGACAGCATGAAAAGAGTCTCATTGCCGATGGTGGATTTGTGTGAAATCCATTCGGCGTTGGCGTATTTAAATGATGTTCCGTTCTTGTAATCCGGCACAAGAGATGAAAAAGTCTCGCCAATCATCGTGGCAGCAGGCACTCTGAGAACTGCCGAGAAGGGTTCGTTGGCCTCCACCACAATCTCTTTGCCATTCTCGTCTGCTCTGAGTAACGCTGTCGGAAAATGTATTGCGGATAACAATTTTTTCAACTCTGTTTTGGTCATAGTTTGAGGTATCAGGTTCATCGACTTCTTGGAGAAAATAGGTTCTACGGGAGATAGCTGGCCTATCAACATTATCACCCCGATAAGGAGCATTAGAAGCCCTATCCAGCCAAAGACCGCATGCGTATTTAACTCAGCTGCCACAAAAACTATCATTAATCCGTTAGCCGTTATGGATGCCGGAATCGCTATTTTATACTTTCCTTTTTTCATCCATGATATGCTTGCAATAGAGAGCGCGGCGTATATGAACAGCTGTGTCGCCGCAAGCGATATCGGAAAAGTATCGATGGAGTCCATTCCCCGCATCAGCATTCCTAAAAAAATAATAGGCAGAATAGCGAAAGGTGGGAAGGCCAATATCTCTACAGTTCGATTCAAAGAGTTTTTTTTCTGGTTTCCCATTTTCCTCCTCCTCGATTTTGAATTCAGGATCTTGTGTCAGTATTTAATTTAATACCACATTAGCAAGATAGCCCTGAGGAGTCAAAGCATTATATTCGAAAAAAACACAAGTAGAAATACTGCCACTAATGCCCCGGACTTCCTGACCTTAGAACAATAAAAGTTATCTGCAAACACTGTATCACACTTCAGGCTCCAAGGTTAAAAAAATTTGGCAAATGCAACAGTAGCGTGACCTAGCCACCGGGGCCACCTCACCGGATACTCTCGACGAGTCGCCGATGGCGTATAAAAATGCCGACGAAATCATCTCACAAATCGAACCAACGGCGGAGATAATACACTGGATAGAACCGCTGTATAACTTCAAGGCGGCGGAGTAGCGTGAGTTAAACAGTTAACAGATTTTGCCGATGCGCTTCGTTATTCTTCTGTTGATTGCGGTATCTGCGAATCGTTATTCTGCTCCTGCGGCTTATCGCCATACTGGTTTAAGAAAACATCTGAAATCTGTACTGGCTGCTGAAGAAGCTGGTTGTTTCCATCTATTATGATTTGAATCTCTAAATCCAAATCGTATATTTTATCAAGAGACTCCCGTATTGTCTTGAATTCTGTAAGCAAATTGTTATCACAGCTGCCGTCTCTCTCATAAATCGACCAGTAATATTCTGCTATTTTTTTCTTTTGGACCTCAATATCCTGCAAAAGAGAATCTATCTGTTCGCCTAATACATCAATTTTTTTTTGGAGTGCAGATTTATACGCTGACGTTGTTTTTGATTTATCAAGATCATGCAATACGCCCATCTTTATGTCCTCCCCCTATCAACGCTCCGCGCCGCCTCTGATGATTCGTCTATTGCCTTGTTAGATAAGGCGTCAGCCAGCTTATTTTTCTCTCGCGGGATCCATTTGAGTTCGACTTCCATTCCATCCATCAGTTCCCATGCCCTCGACGCCAGCTCTCGCAAATGCGGAAAGTTAATCTTCCACTCCCGTTTTACCTGACATATTACGAGCTTACTATCTCCGCGTATCTCAACATACCGAATACCTCGAAATTTCAGCTCTGCAAGCAGTCTTATCAGTGCGGTGTACTCCGCCTCGTTATTCGTCTTCCTGCCCAAATATTCCGCCAACTCCCATGTTACGTTTCCATCGTCACCGATAAGACAAGCCCCTGCTCCGGCATCACCAGGATTGCCGCGCGAAGCTCCGTCGAAATATCCAATCAATTCATCACCCCTATATTATAACTAAACTACTCCTAAAGTGTGCGGAACTTTTCCCAGAGAAATTTGTGCGTAATATGGGAGAGCTCTGTTATTTCATTTATGATCTTCGTATCCATGTTGATCTGACAGCTCAGATCGTATGAGTTCTTGAACTTGCGCTCTCTCCTTATAAATTCCAACATGAAGATGGAGAGTTCTCTGTCATACAGGTCGCCGCTGTAGTCAGTCAGATTTATCTCAAAGCTGATGCCGTCAACATCCTCAAAAGTAGGGTTTCTGCCGATATTGGCCGCGCCGCTCCACAGCTGTCCGTCAACTGATACAAGCGTGGCGTAAACTCCGTTCATCGGTCTGATTTTCTCCGGAGCCAACTCGATGTTAGCGGTTGGAAAGCCAAGTTTTTTACCCCTTCCTTTACCGTGCACGACTCTGCTCATGTAAAAAAACGGATATCCCAGCATCTCCCATGCCCGCGCTATCTCCCCTGATACAACGGCATCCCTTATCGCTGTGCTGCTTATCACTGTGTGGTCATCAGTCGATAAGTCGGGGACGATGTCAGCGGACCAACCTCGCCTGACGCACTCATTCCGCAAAATATCGCACGTGCCGGACCGGTTCCTGCCGAAGCGAAAATCCTCGCCCACCACCACGCCGGTCACTCCGAAATCGCGAGATATCAGGTCGAGAAAATCGTGAGGCGTCATATTTGCCATCTCCCTGGTAAAATGGAGCCTGTGCACCTCCGGCACTGAAAAAAGCCTCTCCAACGCGGACTGTTCCCTGACAGTGAATAGCGCTTTGAAGCCTCCTGAGCCCAGTACAATGTCAGGATGCCCGCTGAAGGTGATGACGCCCCAGGTCGTATTCAGTCTTTGCGCCGACTCTGAGGCTCGTTCGAGCAGCGCCTGATGGCCTCTGTGAAAACCGTCGAATGCTCCTATAGCGGCTATCATCCCGCACTCTCGCAATAAGTGGTTTGAGTTTGCGCCGGAATTTGAATATTTACCTCCGGCATTAACAATATATGTCCGTCGATCATCTCAAGTCTGGTGATCGACATCAACGAGTCGGAGGCGATTACAGCCAGCCCTCGGGGCGCCGATTCTCCGTACGTGAGTCGGGTCGCGCGCGACAGAGGAACACCTCTGCCGTTTAGCAGTAATAAAATATCCTCAGAGGATACTCCATAACATGGAAGGAAATTTCTCATAGTCGACACAGGTTGTACGGCAGATAGGAGATCCTCTCTCGATATCGAAAAATCCTCGCCTGGATCAAGTGAATCTGTCAACGAAAAATAGCCAACCCTTTCACGCTTCAACGCCGTAATGTGCGCGCAACACCCCAGCATGCGCCCTATATCGTTCGCCAGAGAGCGTATATATGTACCCTTACCGCAATTGACGGTCAACGAGAACTCGCCGTCCCGAGAGAGAGGGGTAGTTCGTCTTATGTTCTTCACGAACACCATCCTAGGCTTGATGTCGGGGTCGTCTCCCCTCCGGAATACCTCATGTGCTCGTCGCCCATTAACGTGAACAGCGGAAACCTTTGGAGGCGTCTGCATCCTCCAGCCTAAAAACGAGAGTAACGCTCTGTCTATATCGGACTCGGAGACATATTTCCAATCACCGGTATCTGTTATCTCGCCAGTGTAATCGCAGGTTGTGGTCTCACTTCCCAATCTGACAACGGCATTGTAGGTTTTTGGCATCCGCATTATGAAACTGCTGAGTCTTGTAGCCCCGGCGAAGAGCAGAATCAACACGCCGGAAGCGGATGAATCGAGTGTACCTCCGTGACCGACCTTTACATTACGACCAACCATTTTTTTCGCAAGCTCCACACAGGATGAGCTGCGAAGACCTATTGGCTTATTGATGGGCAGGAAACCTGGTGGAAACATGTTTTTCCATCTTGTCCCGGAGTGCCTTTATGGCCTCCGTAATCGGAATCTGGAGAGTGCAGCCCGAGGCCAAGTCGTGTCCTCCTCCTCCGAAAGAATTTGCCACTTCACGGGCATTGAAGGGGGCTCTCGCTCTAATGTTTACGCGAACTTCCCTTCTCCCGGCGTCGCCACTCTCTGTTTCGCTGCACAGCGCGGCAAGTTTAACTCCTTTTACTCGCAGCAAGAAGTTTACAAGATTTTCAGTGTCCTGGCGTGAAGTGCCTGTCTCCTTGAAATCGTCATGCGTAATCCAGCATATAGCGCAGATCCCATGCGCGAATGTCTCCGAGCGCAACATTGCCCGACCCCACAGTCGCAGAACCTCCGCTGATAGATTGGATTCAAGTTTTTCGGCA
Organism: Synergistaceae bacterium; assembly: GCA_031273805.1. Lineage (GTDB taxonomy): Bacteria > Synergistota > Synergistia > Synergistales > Synergistaceae > JAIRKI01. Next base: position 6,457 of record JAISRE010000030.1, read on the forward strand.
ATCTCATTTGGAGATACGCCCGCATTGAGAAGTTTCATTGCGCAGTTGTGACTTTTCAGGGTTGTAGACGCAAAGCTGAAGCTCCCGTTATCGGAGACTATCGCCACATAAAGCGCAATTGCCTCGTTCAGTTCTATCCCCCACTGTGACTGCGAGAGGAGGTCGGTAACCATCTCCCCCGTGGCGGAAGCGGTTGCGTCCACCCAGTTTATCAGACCGTATCTTTCGTTGTCCTTATGATGATCTATGTTGATAATTGGACATTCCACAGCGCCGCTCAACAAACCCGGGACTGAACGAGAGGATTTGCTCGTGTCCACGCATATTACCACTCCATGTCTCCCTGGAAATCCATACGGCATGCTTCGCATCTCGATACATTCTATGTTGTTCAGCAAAAAAGCATATCTGTCAGGACATGGGTCAGGACATCCCAATAGCACGTTCTTCGATCTCCTGGCGCCGAAATATGTCAGCGCCACGGCACAGCCCAGCGAGTCCCCATCAGGTTTTTCATGGGCGAGAATGAGCCAATTTTCAGCTGATTCAAGGGTATCCAGGATTTTTTTTATCATCTGCGTTTCGACATATCTTCTTTGATGACCCTGTCTATCAGCTCGTCAATAGACCTTGCCCTGCGTTCGGAGTCATCAAATATAAAGTGCAGCTCCGGTATTTGCCTGATGTGCATCTCGCGGCCTAAGTGCCCTCTAATCTGACCGCAGGAAAAATCAAGCGATGACTGCACAAGATTTTTCTTAGAGTCGTCCAGCAGCGTAAAATATACTTTTGCGTGGCTGAGATCGCGGGAGCAGTCAACGTGTGTCAGTACAGCGTCCCTTACGTTGTCGTCCTTGATCCTGTTTGTCAGAATTTCCGCTATAAGCCGTAAAAATTCTTTGTTTAGACGTGCTATTCTAAAAGTCACCATAGGGAAACACCTCGTGACGCAAGTCTAATATCTCGAACTCCCCATCCTCTTCGTTTTTTTCCATAAAATCGCATAGTTTCTGTACTCTCTGCTCCATCTCCGCCATATTCGACCCTGCGCATGTCACCGCTATATCCGCTCTATCCCATAATCCATCAGGACCAAGGTCGGCTGGTGACGCGTTGAAATGCTTTTTCATCCTGTCAATCAGCGATCTGACGACCTGACGTCTGTCCTTCAAACTTCCGGCATCTGAAATCCGCAGTGAGAACAGGGTTACGCCAATCCACGGTTTCATATTTTATATATCGAGGGTCTTTTTCTCCGAGAGTATCTCGTATGCCTCAACTATATCGCCCTCACGAAAATCCTGGAAGCCAGAGAAACTGAGCCCACACTCATTTCCGGCCGCTATCTCGCGCACGTCCTCTTTAAAATGGCGCATGCCGGACAAGGAACCGTCCCAGATGACAATTCCGTCGCGCACCACACGAACCTTTGTGCTGCGTTTGATAACCCCCTCCTGCATAAAACACCCTGCGATCTTACCTATCTTGGGCAATTTAAAGATCATCCGTATCTCAGCTTGACCAACTATGATCTCTCGCATAGTTGGAGCAAGCATGCCTTCGAGAGATGCCTTTATATCCTCCTGCATATCGTATATGACGCGATACATCCGTATTTGAACGCCCTCGTGTTCGCTTAACTTTTTCGCGTTTGCGTCCGGCCTCACGTTGAAACCAATGATAATTGCGTTAGATACTGAAGCCAACGTCACGTCAGAGCCGGATATTCTGCCCACACCCTCGTGTATTATATTTATCCTAACCTCATCGGTACTCATCTTCATCAATGTGGAGTGGAACGCCTCCAGGGAACCCTGTACGTCGCATTTGAGAACTATATTGAGCTGCGGCGTCTCGTCAAGCTGCATCTTATCGTAAAGCTCCTCGAGAGTAAAAGAACCTCTTGTCTGAACCTGATCCTCCTTATGTGAAGTGATGTTTACCAAATCACGAGCTTCGCGTTCCGATGTGAGCGTGTGAAATATCTCTCCAGGCATTGGAACGTTTTCAAGTCCCAGCAGTTCCACTGGCGTGCTGGGACCAGCTGAGTCTATAGCTTTGCCCGAGTCGTCCAACATCGCCCTTATCTTACCCCACGACGTCTGTGTGGCTATGATGTTCCCGCGTTTCAGCGTGCCCTGCTGAATGATGACAGTTGCTACCGGTCCTTTGCCCTTATCCAGATTTGCCTCTACCACTATGCCCTCCGCAGGCGCCGTGTCAGATGCTTTGAACTCCGACATCTCCGCCACCAGGAGCACCATTTCAAGCAATTGGTCTATTCCGTCCCCTGTTTTAGCGGACAGCTCGACCATAATCGTATCTCCGCCCCACTCCTCGGGCACGAGACCGTAATCGGACATCTGCTGCCTGACTCTCTCTGGTTTAGCGTCCGGCTTGTCGATTTTGTTTATAGCCACTATTATAGGAACCCCGGCCGCTTTTGCGTGGTTCATAGCCTCCAGCGTCTGCGGCTTGACGCCATCATCAGCGGCGACCACCAATATCGCGATGTCGGTCACACTTGCGCCCCTTGCGCGCATTGCTGTAAACGCCTCGTGTCCAGGGGTGTCGAGAAAAACTATTTGATTATCGTTGTAGTTTACCTTGTACGCGCCAATATGCTGCGTGATCCCGCCGGCTTCGCCCTCGGTAACTCTCGTCTTTCTGATAAAGTCCAGAAGTGTTGTTTTTCCGTGGTCAACATGCCCCATCACTGTAACTATAGGAGACCTCAGTTTTGCGTCCTTAGCCGTAACTTTGGGCTTTTTGGCGATCACATGCGGCGCCTGTTCCCCGGAATTCTTATCTTTGCCCTCGATCTCGCCCGATGCTGGATAACTTGTCTCTGCAGACGCCGCCCCCGCTGCGGTGTTCGCTTCCTCAGAGGTTGGAGCACCTCTTTTTATCTCACAATTGAAAGCGACGCTTATCACTGTTAGCACATCATCTGTAGGCGCCGAGTTTGCTGGTATCATAAAACCCTCGTCAATTAGAATCTTAACGACTTCAGAGGGAGTTCGCCCTAATTTTTTTGCAATATCCCCAACCGTCTCACTCTCACCTATAAAAATTATTTCCATCCTCTTATCAGTTTCACCCTTTTCCTGACTGCCTGGCTTTTGAAATACATCCAAAGCGCCATGTTTATTCACGCCTCCATTGATATAGTCCTCCACCAATTGAGCAGTCTCCACATCTATAGAACTCATATGCGATTTTACTTCAATGTTCAGGTTTTTTAAAATATCGAGCACCTCTTGGTTTGTTTTGCCTAAAAGTTTTCCAAGTTCATAAACTCTAATTTTATTCATATTCGCAACGCCCCCCTGAGTGAAGCAATTCGGTCAATTTCTTCGCAAAACCGCCCTCTACGGGCAAGGCTGCAATTTGCGCGCATTGCACACCAAGCGATCGACCTAGATTTTCGCGGGATACATCCTTGAGGACACAAGAGATGCTCCTCTTTTCAAGTAACGGCTCAATTTTTCTAATGACTGCTTGAGAACAATCCGCCGTCCATACTATAAAAAGGCGTTTTTTCTTTTTCAAAGCGCCTATAACCTGATCCTGACCGAATATAAGCTCTCCTGCCCTTCTGGCAATACCGAGCAGAGATAACACTCTATGAGTCTGCTCCCCATTCTCCATCGCCAATTCAGCCTCGTTCAACGCACATCTCCTCCAGCCGCGCATACAGCTCCTTGTCAACTGGGTGTTTAAGAGCCCGAGCAAGCGCATTTTTTTTCATAGCCATGCGCACACACGCGCTGTCTGCGCATATATAAGCCCCCCGTCCCGGAGCCTTGCCCGCCGCATTGACAGAAACTTCACCGCTCGGAGAACGGACAACGCGAAGCATACAATCCTTCGAAAGTTCCCTGCCGCACCCCACACAACGCCGTATTCTGCGATGCGCGGGAGCTAATCCTTTGGAAGATCCTCCCACAACGATTCTCCCGCAGTCTTTATTATATCCTCAAAAAGGTCCTGCATCGTTGGTAATCTCTCAGGTTCGATTACCTTGATGTCTATCTTCCAGCTGGTCAATCTGGCGGCAAGCCGGACGTTCTGGCCCGCCTTGCCTATAGCTAAAGACAACTGATCCTGTCTTACATAGACTCTCAATGAGTGCTCCTGTTCCAATATAGGCTCTATCTTCGTGACCTTTGCGGGAGATAGCGCATTGCGAACGAACTGCATAGGCTCGTTGCTCCAGATAATGACGTCAATACGCTCCCCACCGAGTTCCTCGCTGATGGATTTTATCCTGGCGCCTCCATTTCCGACACAAGCCCCTACCGGATCCACATTGATGTCAAGAGACGCCACGGCGACCTTTGCCCTGGTGCCGGCTTCACGCACTATAGAACGTATTTCCACCGTTCCCTCGGTAATCTCCGGGACCTCCAGCTCCAAGAGCTTTTTCAGAAGCCCGGGGTGTGTTCTGGACACTATTATACGAGGACCTCGCGTTGTCTTTCGAACATCGAGCAAAAGAAACTTTTTGCGTTCGCCTGGAGTATAGCTCTCCCCGGCTATCCGCTCTTCCCTTGGGAGAAGAGCATCAGTTCTGTCGTTTACACGAACGAGTATCTGATCTCCCTCTGCCTTGAATATTGTCCCGACGACCATATCACCTATGTGATCGGCAAATTCATTGAATATGATCTGGCGCTCCGCGTCCTTCAGGCGCTGAATGATGACCTGTCTTGCTGTTTGAGCCGCTATTCTGCCGAAGTTCTCAGGATAGACCTCAACATGTACACAATCGTCGATATCAACGTCATCGTACCCGTGTTCGAGAGCCTCCTGTTTCGTCCATTCAGCATCGTGATTCTCCGCTTCCTCGACAATGCGATATTTTTCAGCTAGAGATATCTCTCCGTTTGTCAGATTGACATGAACCTCTACATCCTGATTTCCATTTCTGTATTTTTTATAGGCTGATACCATGGCGGCCTCGAGACTCGAGGCTATTATCTCTATCGGAAGGCCCTTTTCAACTTCTATCTGCTTCAGCGCCTTGATGAAATCCTTACCAAGTTGCATGCCCTCTCATCCCCATCATTTTTGGAATAATTATTTTTTCTTGGCGCCCTTCTGCTCGACGTAAACCAAGTTACCCTTCTTTATATGGCCGACATGCAGAGAAACGATCTCTCCGTCCGACGCTCTCAGCGTCAGCACTTCACCCTCGCAGGACATGATGCGGCCCGAAATTTTTTTCTTGTCATTGGTTTTTAACATGACGTCGCTCCCGATGAATCTGGCATATTGCTCAGGCGTGAAAAGCGGGCGTTCAAGACCGGGAGAGCTGACCTCTATAGAATATTTTCCTGGAAACCATCTTGTCCCCTCTTCTTCGCATCTCTCCAGATACTCAGAAACAGCGCTGGATGCTTTCTCGCAATCGGCATGAAGTATTCCGCCCGGAGAATCAATGTAAATCCGCAAAATTCCGGCAGAAGCTGGTCCTGTTATCTCCACCCCAACGCACTCGTATCCCAGCACATCAACCAGATTCATAATATTTTTTTTCAAAAGCGCCCTCTGTACACCAACCATATCTCAGTCATCCTTATCAAAAAACGAAGAGTGGGGAAACCCACTCTTCACAAGAACACCCACGTGCAGAATAAAGAAATTATACCACCTTATTCTTAAAAGACAATCTTGGATAATAAGGAGATTAAAGACACATATCAGCTATAAAACTGCCCCACCAATCATCTATCCCAGAGATAAATGACTCCTCCAGACAGGGCACCAACACGTCGTCACATAAAACTGCCTCTTCAAGGTCAGGCAACATATTAACAGCTTCATGCTGAACCATACGATCCGCAATATCTAACCCCAGCACAGCCATCTAAACGCCCCCTACCTCAATACTCTTCCTATCTCGGAATTATAGTACAACCATTGAAATTATTCCATAGCATAGTTGGGAGCTTCCTTTGTAATCACCACGTCATGCGGGTGGCTCTCCTTCATAGATGCGCTGGTCACCTCGATGAAGCGTGAATTATTATGGAGCTCTGAGATATTCGCGGCGCCAACGTACCCCATACCTGAGCGTATACCTCCAACCATCTGAAAAACTATGGCGCTGAGAGTCCCCTTGTGAGGAACCAATCCCTCTATTCCCTCTGGAACCAGTTTATCCTCGTCAGTTCCCTCCTGGAAATATCTGTCCTTACTGCCGCTCTTCATCGCGCTGAGAGAGCCCATTCCACGATAACTCTTAAAGGATCTTCCTCTGTAGATTACCGCTTCACCGGGGCTCTCCTCTGTTCCCGCAAAGAGCGATCCGATCATGACGCAGTCAGCGCCGGCAGCCAGGGCTTTCACTATATCGCCGGAGTATCTTATTCCTCCGTCGGCTATGACCTTGCATCCGGCTTCGTGGGCAACATCCGCAACGTTCATGATAGCCGCGACCTGCGGGACTCCGATGCCGGCTATTATGCGCGTGGTACATATAGACCCGGGCCCGATACCCACCTTGACCGCATTGACGCCCGCTTCTATCAGGGCTTTCGCAGCATCGACGGTTGCTATGTTGCCGCCTACGAGCTGTATGTCAGGATATTTTTTTCTAATATTCTTTATTGCTGTCAAAACAGATTTCGAGTGCCCGTGCGCCGTGTCGACAACTATCACGTCAATATCCGACGCAACGAGAGCCTCCAGACGCTCCATGTAATCTGAACCGGTGCCAATGGCTGCGCCAACTCTGAGGCGTCCCGTCGAATCCTTTGTCGCGTTTGGGAAGTCCTTCGCCTTTTGTATATCCTTTATAGTGATAAGTCCCATAAGCCGCCCGTCAGCATCCACTATCGGAAGTTTCTCCACCTTACGGCTGTTAAGTATGTTCTTTGCGCTGTCAAGATCAGTACCTATCGGAGCTGTGAGTATATTTTCCTGTGTCATCACGTTGTCGATGGGCTGTTCATAGTCCGTTATAAAACGCAGGTCTCTGTTTGTGATAATACCCACTAGACGAAGATTTTTATCGACAATCGGAACTCCGGAGATATGATAGTGAGCCATCAGTTCCATAGCCTTGCTCACCTTATCCATAGGGGACAGATAGAACGGATCGACTATGACTCCTGACTCCGAACGCTTTACCTTGTCCGCCTCTCTCACCTGTTCCTCGATCGTCATATTCCGGTGCAGTATGCCTATACCGCCCTCTCTGGCCAGGGCAATAGCAAGCCTCGCCTCGGTAACTGTATCCATTGCGGCGCTGCATATCGGCGTATAGAGCGATATGTCACTCGTCAGAAACGAAGATGTATCTATCTGGTTTGGATGCACCTCGCTGTAACCTGGAACCAATAGTATATCGTCGAACGTGAATCCCCTATAATCAACAAATTTTGAATTACTCCCTCGTCCATCGAGATGCTCACACTTATCGCTCAAAGTCATTCTCCCTCCCATTTATATAAATATAGTGTTTCGCTAACGCCTTAAAATGCGTTCTATTGCGATATTTTTCCCAAGACAGGAAATTATGAGCGCCAAGGGAGCTCCGTCTTCACGGCCTGTTATCTTCAAACGAAGAGTATGATAGAAGTCCCTGCCCTTGATTGCCAGCTCAGTCTGAAATGCCTTTATGCAGCTCTTGACGTTTTCAAATGTCCAGTTTGTATTTGGCAGATTCGCGAGACGTTCAGCAAGTGCGGGCATCCACTTCGGTTCCTCCAACTGTCCTTCGTCATGCTCCGGGGTCGCAAGCGCAGAGGCGATGGCGAGCTTCAGTTCCTCGGTTGTCGCGCACAGCGGACGCAATTCCTCTATCAAAAGGAGCATTTCAGGGCCCAACCCGTTGGTTATCCCAGTATTCAGAATGAGAATATCCAGGCATTCGTCCAGCAGAGTTTCAATGGGAGTACTCGCTACAGACAATCTGCCGAAATATCTCATTCTCTCCTCGTCGTGAACTGGAGAAACAAGAGCGACGGAATCCAGATCGAAGACGCGGGACAGTTCCATCGGATCCGATATCCTGTCTGTAGGCGCATAACTCCAGCTCAATGTCGCAAGATACGATGTCAGCGCTTCCGGCGACCATCCGCTCTCCCTGTAAGAGCCTATGGATATCGCGCCACTCCTCTTGCTGAGTTTATGACGCTCACGGTCAAGGATCATCGGTATGTGAACCCACTCCGGAGCTTCCCAGCCAAGAGCTCTGTAGATCAGCTCCTGTTTTGGAACGTTGGAGAGATGTTCCTCTCCTCTTATTACATGCGAGATATTGGAGTCATGATCGTCAACTACGACCGCGAAAAGATATGTGTACGAAGCGTCACTGCGCGCCAGCACAAAATCTCCTATGGAATCGGTTTGGACTGTCAATCTTCCCCTCAGCCTGTCATTGAAAGTTATGCCGCCCGCAAGTTCAGGCGCCGCGAAACGCCAGCAGTGCGCCTCTCCTGCCGATATTCTGCGCTCGCGCTCCGACGGCGATAAGTTTCGGCATCTATCCCTTGTTGAAACAGATTGGGGTTCCGTCGAGTCTGTGTTTGAGCAAAAACAGGGATAAGCAACTGAGCGCGAGCGGAGTTCAGCAAGAACTTCGGCGTAACGAGCGCCTCTTTCAGTCTGTCTCGTCGGATTTTCATCCGGCGCCATACCAAGCCATCGCATATCCTGTAAAATGGATTCCTCATAGACAACGGAGGAACGAACCGTGTCCGTGTCCTCAAAGCGCAGTATAAAGGTTCCGTTGTTGTGTTTTGCCCATAGATAATTAAATAGCGCGGTGTGAGCTCCGCCTATGTGAAGCGATCCCGTAGGAGACGGGGCAAATCTCGTTATTGTCCGGGTACTAGTCTCCACCAATCATACCCACTTTCCCAATTACTTTGAGCTGCGCACTGGCTATTCCCTCTCTTTTTATTCCAAGAAGTTCCGCTGCCGCGTGTGAAACATCCAGAACACGGTTTTTGTGCTCCTTGAAACGATCCGTTATTCTGACAACTACTGACTTGCCGGTGGAGGGAGTCGTTATTTTGACGAGTGTTCCAAAAGGCAGGTCCTTCGCCGCCGCCGTCAGGTGGCTCTCGGTAAAACGCTCACCGTTGGCAAATTTTCTGCCTATGAGTTTACCTCCATACCACGATACAAGTCCGGATATGTTGTATTTACCTCTGATCTGATATTTGGGCGAAAGAGCGTGTGCATTTTTACTTCCAACCGCTTCGTATATCCGCGACATCAATTCAAGGGACAACAGATAAGAGCTGTAACCCACCACCCCGGAGTGCTCAGGGAGAGGGGAGAACAGAACATACTTTCCGACTGAAAGCGACCACCCGCCATTGACTTTCGATACCTTCAAGTCCTCCAGCCTGAATCCGTTTTTGTGCATATTATTGAACCTCTGAGACATCTCCGCGATCTCCCCTGAGTACGCGGCGGGGAAACGCCATATCGGCACACTGTTTATCTCCCATACAATAAACGCGCCCTCACGAACAATCGTCGAGGGCGCAATCTCAGCAGCCTCTGTCAGAGAAGTCAGAAGTATGGAGAAAATAAAAAAAATTCCAAGTTTTTTTAAAAAAGTAATCAACATGGGCTCCTCTTTCTTCGGACCGTGGCGCCTGGGCATATATGCCGCGCAAAACCGCACAAAGGACGCGGTTTTAGGATACTTTGCCACTCGTCCGACATTAATTTCAGTCGCCGATTCGCTTCGTTCGTTCGGGCGACTTGACCCTTTACCTGAGCTAAACTAATAGTCATATAATTACATACTATAATGCTCAATCGTAGCGGCCGCGTAACACGCCATACACTCCGCTCTGCCAATGCTGCCTACATGCTCTCCAGATTTTACCTTTATACTCAAACCTGAAAATGGGCAATAGGTGTTAATTATCGTTTTCAAAAAATCAGTAATTTTCGGTATTTCCTCCCCCAGACGAGGAAACTGCGCTACAAGAGTAATGTCCGCCCATACCAGGCTCCAGCCCTTTTCGACCAATAAAATGAGCACTTGTTTCAGCAGTACTGTACTATCCGCATTTTTATATCTCTTATCAGAAGCCGGAAAGAGAGTTCCGATGTCCCCCTCTCCGGCGGCGCCCAGCAAAGCATCTGCCAGCGCGTGACAAATGATGTCTGCGTCTGAATGTCCCAGCAATCCCAAAGGCGACGGCGCCTCAACCCCGCCCAGTACAAGTCTGCGGCCCGGAACAAGTTCATGCACGTCATATCCCATACCGATATGAATAACGCGCCCTTTTTCGACCAGGGATGCCGCAACAATCCAGTCAAACTCCGTCGTGATCTTGAAGTTCCTCTCGTTTCCAGGCACATAGACAAGTTCGCGAGAAGCATTCAACCACATCGTCGCTTCATCCGTGGCGTCGCAAGTGGAGGACGTGAGTATTTCCAGCATCGTTCCCCTATTAAATGACTGAGGAGTCTGTGTTCTATAAATTTTTTCCCTGGATACCGCCCTGACGACGCCAGCGTTAATTTCTTTCAGAGAATCACAGGATGCAAGCAGAGGAACCGCTCCATGTTCCGCATCGGTCGCATCGATCAAAGCATCGCATATTTCAACGGACAGAAAGGGCCTCGCTGCATCGTGAATCATAACATAATCAGCAGTTGAAGCGCGCATACCATTTCTTACAGATTCGGAACGAGTAGCCCCGCCATGTACATATGTCAAAGGACACCCGAAGTCTTTTCCCGAGGGGAAGTCATAGTCACGCGGAAGGACGACTACAAGCTCATTTATCCTCCCGCGTGAAAAAAGTCGATCCGCCACGCGCGCGCTCCAACTCCACACCGGTTGAGGTCCAAGTTTACGAAACTGCTTGGGCGTCCCCCCTAAGCGACTCCCCGAGCCTGCGGCAACCAGTATGAATGACCATGACGGTAAAATATCACTCATCGCTTTATTTTACCAAACACCATTCTGCCGGCTGAAGTCTGCAGCATGGAGGTAATGATGATTTCAGATGTCTGGCCTATATCACTTTCGCCGTCCTCGACCACAAGCATTGTTCCGTCCTCCAGATAACCTATGCCCTGCCCCTGCTCCTTACCGGGGCGTATGATGTCGATCTTCACCTGTTCCCCGGGAAGAAATTGGGGTTTTAGCGAGTTAGCGAGATCGTTCACATTGAGCACGCTCACTCCCTCTATTCTGGCTATCTGATTGAGGTTGTAGTCGGTAGTGAGTATCTTGGCGCCCATTTTTTTGCAAAGTTCGACAAGCGCCTCGTCAACCTTGTCCCTCTTCAGGTCCTTCATACTTGTATCAACTATATTGACAACCATGCTGCTTATCTGCTGGAGTTCGGAGACTACATTCAGTCCCTTCCTGCCTCTCGCCCTTCTCGCCGGGTCGGAGGAATCCGCCACGCCCTGCAGTTCAGTAAGAACAAAACGAGGAAGTATTAATATACCCTCCAGAAAACCGGTGTTTGCAATGTCGAGAATTCGTCCGTCTATGAGCGAGCTGGTGTCAAGCACCTTCTTCCCTGCCTCCACGTGACCGAGCGGAAAATCGGAGGCGCCCTCGGCCAGGAGATCAGCCGGGGATTTTCGCTTGTCCCGCCTGGATGATGATAACCGTCCTCCGCGAACCACGGTATTTACCAGAAGAACCCATATATCGTCACGCCGTTTGAGAAACGCCCACATACCTACAAAGGCAAAAAATATGTTTAACGCAACAGCCACATAAAAACCTATACCTGGTATCCCAATGAAGGGAATGGCCACCAGGTTGGCGAGCAAAAGGCTCACAATTAACCCAAGAGTCGCCACTCCGATGTCAGAGACGCTGACATTTTGCAGCATATTCTCCAGAAACTGCCCGGTTTTTCGCAACGCCCACCAGATAATGGGCGTAACTACAAAACCAATCATTGCAATTAAAACTATTGAAAAAGCCGTCCAGATATTTGGATATGCCAGTTCTTTCATCCAGTCCAGCCTCAGAGAGAACAATACCTGCGCAATCTGATAGCCGGCTATGCCGCCGATAAGCGTCATTAGAAATCTAAGAACAATTTTCATAATTGCGTTTATACCGCTTTCATTCACCTAACCCTCCCCTTCCGTCGAGAATTTCTCTCCCGCCGTCAATCCTCCTCTCTCTCCATCTCTCGTCTCGACTCAAGAGCCATATGCAGAGTCAGCCTGTCTGCGTAACCTATGCTGCCTCCAACCGGTAGACCGTACGAGAGACGTGAAATTTTCACATCGAGTCCAGCCAACTCATCCTGAACCAAAAATGCCGTCATATCACCTTCAATACGAGGATTAAGGGCCAGGATGACCTCCTCGGGCGAAAGAGACAGAATCCTTCGCCTTAGGCTGTTGATGCTGGCTTTGGGAACATCCTGGTCCTCAAGAGGCGAACATCTGCCTCCAAGCACATGGTACAGTCCCTCATATACCCCTGATTGCTCCATCGCCACGCAATCCTCCTGAGTCTCGACTACGCATATTTTTCGTCTGTCCCTCATCGGATCGGAGCATATAGAGCACACCTCCTCCGTCGTTATGCTGCCGCATTCGGCGCATGTCCGCACCTGATCCCTGATATCTATGATCGATGCCGCAAATGACCTGGCCCATTCCGGATCCTGCCCCAGCAGGAAAAATACCATACGTCTTGCGGTTTTCTCGCCAACACCCGGGAATTTTCCCCACAAGCCAATAAGGCGCTCAATTGAATCCGGAAGGCTCAAGTTAAAAAAGACCCGGAATATTCATTCCGCCGGTTAAGCTGCCCATGCGCTTCTCAGCAAGCTCTTTACTGAGACGTATGGATTCCCTTACCGCCGACAACACCAGATCTTCGAGCATTTCGACATCCTCCGGGTCGACAACCTCCCTGGAGATTGATATCGATATTATGTCTCCGTGCCCGTTTGCCCTGGCAGTTACCATACCACCTCCGCTAGCGCCCTCCACCGTCTCGTTTGCCAGCTCCTCCTGCGCCAATGTCATTTGCGCCTGCATTTTCTGAACCTGTTTTAACATTTTATCCATTTTCATCTCGGAAATCATCGTCCCTTTCTGAACAATATTTTCATAGTTGCACATTATAACGAGGTTCGCCAGAGGTCGAGCCTCATTTTTTTAAGGATCACCAGTATCACAAAAATCGGAAGTCTGACCACGCGCCGCCATCGGTTCGGCTCCTGTATAGTCCTGTAGAGCCACTCCAAATGCAGCTTTCTCCACTTGAGGGGCGCCCTCTTCAGCCGGCCGGATATTACGTCGAAGGTTCCGCCAACACCAATTCCCACTATATTGCCAAGGTTCTGAAGATTTTCATAAAGCCAGTATTCCTGTTTTGGCACTCCTAAGGCGACAAACAAAATTTGCGCGCCAGACTCACGTATCTCACGGCATATGTCCTCGTTTTCATCTCGCCTGAAATAACCGCTTCTAGCGCCCTTGACCGAAAGACCGGGATATTTCTCGCATAATTTTTCAGCCGCGCCGGAGGCCACTCCAGGCTTTCCTCCGAAAAAATAGATAGTCCATCCGTGACCGGCGGCAAGTCTGCATAGATGATCTACAAAATCCACCCCAGGTATTTGCTCCTGCACGCTGAAACCCAGAAATCGCATAGCCCAAACAAGACCCGTTCCATCCGGCAGCACCAGTCCGGCATTCTGCACAATTTTGCTGTATTTTTTATCCCTTCGGCTGCTCAATGCCGCAAGCGCGTCAGGTGTAACTATTATCTGAGGAGAGCTATGGGCTGATATCCAGCCGCTCACACGCCCAAGCGCGTAGTCCAGCGAAAAATTATCGACAGTTACCCCCCACAGAGTCGGACGGCTGGAAGAATTATCTTCCCTGATGCCGGAGCGCGCGACAGCTATGTAAATCCCGAATCCCACAAGCAGAATGGTGAGGATGAGTGACGCGGGGTCAAGCAGCCGCATCTGCAAAACGGCCATCGATACCCCACAGACTCCGCAAATAGCAGTTACTATAAACACTGCGACCGGGTGGTCAATGCCAGAGCCCACAAGTTTTCGGTAGAAGAGCATGTTGCCAAGGGGTTTCGGGGAAAAAGCAGCTGACAGGACGCTCAGGGACGTCTCTATTATCGGTATCGCGAAAAGGCCGAGCGGCAAAATCATCACGGTCGCAAAAGCCACACCCTTGCTTGCCCCCAGCATCGACGTCCCCGCAAGAAGCATCCCCCACATTGTGGAGAGCGGAGAACCAAGACGCCTGTATACATTGACGTGTCTGCTCCAGAAGACAAGGATCAATGCAAGTCCGCAGAGCGACATTACAAGCGCGTCAGATGGGCCCCTGGATGAGACTGCGGTCACGATGACCATCAGGATCCAACTTACCAATAACAATCCCCCGCCCATTCCGGGGATCTCATCCAGTTCCTGAAAGAGCACCGGGAAAAAACCCATCCAAAGCGTGCTCAATATTATCGTAGTTGTGACGTTGGAGAGATATAAAAACTCTCCGTCAGGCCGACCGATGAACGTAATTCTCGGGCCAAGAAGAGCCACACCGAATCCTATAACCAGATAGCAAAAGCGAAGATCCCAGCTCTTTACCACCTTTTGACAGAAACCGACCAGTCCGGCTATAACTCCCGCAGTTATCACGAGCTTCATCGGAGCGCTGTTGGTCCATATCCCGCAGATGGCCCATGACGCGATAAGGCTGATATCCCTTAAGTAATAATACTGGTCACGCTCCAGATCATGCCTGAAAAATCTTTGGGTAAAAAAACACGCCACGACGACGGATACGACAACCATCGCCATTTTGAAAAAACCGACATCCTGCCCGGATAACTGAAAAAGAATAGACCGTATCATGGCAGATAAGTCAAATTGTTATCCTGTCCAAGCCGCCGATGTATGGTCTCAGTGCATATGGCATAACGATACTTCCGTCCTCCTGCTGAAAGTTCTCCATTATCGCTATGAGGCATCTGCCAACCGCTATGCCGGAGCCGTTCAAAGTATGGACGAAACGAATTTTCCCTCCATCTTTTGAGCGATAGCGAGTTCCCATTCGTCTTGCCTGGAAATCCTCGCAGTTGCTGCACGAGCTTATCTCACGATAGCAGTTCTGAGAAGGAAGCCAGACCTCTATATCATAGGTCTTGCAGGACGCGTTTCCTATATCGCCTGTTGACAGCAGTACCACGCGATACGGCAGCTCCAGGAGCCGGAGCACCTCCTCAGCCGCGCCGAGCAGGAGTTCCAGCTCATTGTAGCTGGTCTCCGGGGTGCATAGCTTGACCAGCTCCACCTTGTCGAACTGATGCTGACGCAGCATTCCTTTCATATCCCTGCCATACGATCCCGCCTCTCTCCTGAAGCAGGGGGTATAGGCCGTGTAATAAATCGGCAGATCGCTCTCCTGAAGAATCTCCCCATAGTGCATATTTGTCAGCGGAACCTCCGCTGTCGGAATGAGCCATAGGTCGTCGTTGACACATTTATATTGATCTTCAGCGAACTTTGGCAGCTGGCCGGTGCCCTGCATAGTGGCGGAGTTGACGAGTATCGGCGGCATTATCTCGCTGTAACCGTGTTTGGTGGTGTGCAAATCGAGCATAAAGTTGATCAGACCTCTTTCAACTCGCGAACCATATCCCTTCAGAATTGTGAATCTGCTCTCTGACAGCCTTGTACCCCGTTTGAAATCCATTATATCCAGCGACTCGCCAAGTTCCCAGTGCGGCTTGGGTTCGAAGGAAAAATTCCCGGGCTCTCCCCATTTTCTTATCTCGATGTTATCGCTCTCGTCATGTCCAACCGGAACACTCGAGTCCAGTTTGTTGGGCATCATAAGCAAAAGCGATTGAACACTCTCCTCGATATCGGCGAGCTGCTGGTCGAGCTCTTTTATGCGCTCACCCATAACTCTCATGTCCTCCATCAGCGCTGACGCGTCCCCGCCGGAGCGCTTGACGTCTCCAACTTTGCGGGATCCCTCGTTGCGGGACGACTTGAGTTCCTCCACCCTTACGAGTACATCCCTTCTGCGCGCCTCGAGGTCGAGCAGCGCGTCGAGGTCGAAAGTGTGATTGCGTTTTTTGAGTATCTCCCTCACATCATCCTGGTTTTCACGAATCCACTTAGCGTCGAGCATCAATACTCTTCCCCTTTGGCCGCTTTTCGCGCAGCTATGAGCACGTTTGCCATTTCGAGGGCGGACATTGCGGCGTCCGCCCCCTTGTTGCCGGACTTGCTGCCGGCTCTGACAAGCGCCTGTTCCAGATTTGAACAGGTCAGCACTCCAAAGCCGACCGGCACTCTCTGGTCAAGGCTCACATGCGCAAGCCCCTTTGACGTCTCAGCGCAGACGTAGTCAAAGTGAGGAGTGTCGCCCTGAATTACCGCGCCAAGAGCTATTATCGCGTCGTGTTTGCCCGCAAGCGCGATCTCCTTGGCGATAAGAGGGAGCTCCCACGCTCCCGGTACCCAATAGACCTCTATATCCTGGTGGCGCACGTCATGCCTGGTCAGCACATCGACTGCCCCATCCAGAAGTCTTCCTGTTATCAGTTCGTTGAAACGCGACGCCACTATGGCGAAACGCAGCCCTGAACCTATCAGCGAACCCTCTATAGTTCTCATGAATATCAAACCTCCGAATATATTCCGCGATTAATTTACGTGAAGCACGTGACCCATCTTGCAACACTTGGTCTGCAGGTACTTCTTGTTATGTTCGTTTGCGGGGAATTCGAGCTGGACTCTCTCCGTTATCTCCAATCCATAGCCCTCCAAACCAACAACTTTTCTTGGGTTGTTCGTCATCAGCCTGATTTTCTTTATTCCCAGATCAAGCAAAATCTGCGCGCCCACCCCATAATCTCTGAGGTCCGGAGCATATCCGAGGGCAATATTCGCATCCTCCGTGTCTAGGCCCTGCTCCTGAAGTTCGTACGCCTTCAGCTTCGCAAGCAAGCCGATCCCTCTGCCCTCCTGCCTCAGGTACAGGATCACTCCGATCCCTTCCTTATCTATCATATTCATCGCACTGTGCAGCTGCTCTCCACAGTCGCATCTCAACGAACCGAAAGTGTCGCCGGTAAGACACTCAGAGTGAACCCTAACCAACACGCTGTCGGCAGATTCCAGGTCACCCTTGACCAGAGCCAGATGCACCAATGACTCGTCGTCCGGCAAATATCTGTACGCATATCCGCAAAAATCCCCATATTCTGTCGGGAGACGCACCTCCGCCTCGCGAATGACCAATTTCTCCCGGCTGAGCCTGTATTTTATCAGATCCGCTACCGATACGATTTTAAGCTCGTGCGCGTGAGCGAAATCCAACAACTGAGGGAACCTGGCCATGGAACCATCCTCATTCAGTATTTCGCAGATTGCGCCGGCGCCTCTTTTCCCAGCCATGAGCGCCAAATCGACGGCGGCCTCGGTGTGCCCCGCCCGCTTCAGCACTCCGCCCGGTTTGGCGATGAGCGGGAATATATGCCCGGGACGCCTGAAATCTCCTGAAGTCGACGACGGATCCGAAAGTTTTCGGATCGTTACAGCTCTGTCATCGGCAGAAATTCCGGTGGTTGTGCCCTCCATTGCGTCTACAGAGACCGTGAACGCGGTACCGTGCAAATCCGTATTGCGCTCCACCATGAGATCGAGTTTAAGTTTCTCGGCTATCTCTGACAGCACCGGCGCGCAAACAAGACCTCGCGCGTTTTTTACCAAAAAATTCATATTCTCCGCAGTGCAGCACTCGGCGGCCATTACCACGTCGCCTTCATTTTCACGATTTGCGTCGTCTACAACTATTACCATTTTACCAGAAGCAATGTCATCTATGGCCTCACTGATTGTATTTAAATGCAATTCCGCGTGATCATCTTCCATAAAATATCCTCCCTGCTACCAACCATATTCATGAAGCTTCTCCCAGGTCAGCGCATCTGCGCTATTTTGAGTATTTTTCTTGAGCAGCATCCTTGCGACGTAACGGGCCATTATGTCTATCTCAATATTAACGCGGCTGCGGGGTGTGAGAGTCCCTATCGTGGTAGCTCCCAAAGTCGTCGGTATCAGCCCTACCGAGAACTCTTTACGCGCGGCGTCGATCACAGTCAGACTGACTCCGTCTATCGCTACCGACCCTTTTGGAGCTATACCCCACGATATATCCTCCGTGACTGAAATCCATAGCTTTTTGGAGCCGATGTTATCCTCCATGCGGGTGACGGCGCCAACTTCATCGACATGTCCTAAAACCATGTGCCCGTCAAATCTTCCGCCTATCCTCATAGCGCGCTCTAGGTTAACAGCGGCGCCGGCGCGAAGCTCGCCGAGACGCGTGGCTCGCAGCGTCTCCCCCATTATCTGCGCGTAAAACGCGTCGCCCTCCGACACTGTTGCGGTAAGACACGCGCCTGAAACCGCCACCGACTCACCGGGAACTATCTCTTGTGCAATTTCAGGAGCGTCGATGCAGACTCGGTAGACATCACCGGTATCATGGGTCAGTGAGCGGATTCTGCCCACGCATTCTATAAGCCCGGTGAACATAAAGGGATACCCTCCAGCCAGATATCGTCTCCGATCTTGCGTATCTTCACTTGTTTCAGCGATATCACATCGTTCATGCTGTTGAATGTTATGTTTTCCGACAGGCAGAGCCCTTTTCCAAGCAGCTTAGGAGCTATGAATAGAGAGAACTCATCGACATTGCCTGATGAGACGAACGAATCTATCAACTTGCTTCCGCCCTCAACCATAAGGTTGTTCACTCCCATCGCCGAGATCTCGGCAAGTATATATTCTACGGGTATATGAGATCCCGTATCGGATACCTGCCTCACTATCCGCGCTCCCTTTTGAGCCATCGCGGCAGCCTTCGTCTCATCCGGCGTCATTCCTGTAAAAAACACGCATCTGCCGTCATCCAGAACACGAGCGTTTGGCGGAGTATCCAGATTTTTGTCGATTACGATCTTAAGGGGTGAGTTGCCGTCGACATCCCGGACCGTCAACATAGGATCATCCTTCAAAATAGTACCCACCCCGACCACGATTGCGTCGTTCTCCGATCTCATGAGGTGCGCGCGTATTCTTGACGGCTCTCCGCTTATCCACTTACTCTCCATGTTAGACAGCGCAATGTCCCCGTCGAGAGACACTGCCGCCTTAACGGTCACCCAGGGACGTCCCATAGTCATATTTCGGATAAATCCCCTATTAATCCAGCGGCACTCATCCTCCAACACCCCTGTTACAACCTCTATGCCGGCGTCCTTCAGGATACCTATGCCCCTGCCGCTGACCTTGGGGTTGGGATCCTCCATCCCCACCACTACTTTCGATATGCCGGCACTTATCAGAGCATCGCAGCAGGGCGGAGTATTACCGGTGTGACAGCATGGTTCGAGATTGACATATACAGTACAGCCCTCTACAGGCTGTTTCGCCCTCCTCAGGGCGTCAATCTCGGCGTGAAATCCACCGTAGCTTCTGTGGTATCCGCACGAAAGCGTTTTCCACTCATCCGCGCTCCGGGCCACTATGACGCAGCCGACGCGCGGATTCGGACTGACATTGCCGGTTCCTCTATACGCGAAGCTCAAAGCCATTCTCATATAGTGTTCGTGTATCTTTTGTTCAGAAGATAGTGTCAAGAATTATTGCCCTCCAAGACTTCATACGATTCAGATATATCCAGCGCCTTGAGTATACGCTCCGCCATTACCGGACCTACGCCGGGCACTAACGCCAGAGCCTCCGGCGTCAGACGGGCGATTGCCCTCAAGCTGCCAAACCTGGACAACAACTGAGCGACTCTATTTTTACCCATTCCTGGGATATCTTCAAGTACACTCTTTGAAAATTTCTTGTCGCGCTTTTGTCTGTGAGATGTTATGGCATATCTGTGAGCCTCATCGCGAACCCTTTGAAGAAGCCTCAGACCAGGATCGGTCCTGTCGAGCCTTATAGGTTCACTGCTATTGGGAACGAAAATTTCCTCTTCTCTTTTGGCAAGCGCAACGGCGGGTATACTGCCAAGGTCCAGGCGTTCGAGGGCGTGAAGCGCAAATTCGAGCTGCACCGGACCTCCATCGATCATTATCAGCTGAGGCATGGGTTCCTGTGAATCTATACAGCGCTTGTATCTCCTGACGAGAGTTTCCTCCATCGAGCGGAAATCATCCACGCCCTCGACACTGCGAATGTTGAAACGCCTGTAAAGAGACGGATTCGACATTCCCTGTTCAAAAACCACAACAACCCCGATGGTGTTCTCACCCGCAGTATGAGAGATATCGAACCCGTCTATCCTCCACGGCAAGGTCTTGAGCCCCAGCGTTTCCCTCAGGCTCTTTAAGGGCGCCCATTCAGCGCCGTTCTCCTCAGACATCGCTGGAGTCGAGAGACGCTGTCTGTTTACACGCCATATAGCCCTGATCGTATCCCTCAAACGCGCAGCCTCCTCGAACTCCATACGCGAAGCGGCCGCATCCATTCTCTTGTGCAGCTGTCCGGCCAAGTCGGCCCCCTTGCCCTGCAGCAGCATTATCAGGTCCGCAACGCGCTCACGATACTTGGATTCGCCGCACAACTTAGCGCAGGGAGCAAGACACAGCCCAAGCGTATGGCGCATACAGGGACGTTCTCTCACCGGAGGCTTGCTGGAGCGTATATTGAGCGAGCATGTTCTGAGCGGAAAATATCTCTCCGCAAGTCTCATCAGGACCCTCAGGTCGCCGGTCCTGACGAATGGGCCTATATAGACAGCCCCGTCTTCCAGTCTTATCCGCGTCACCACAGTCCTTGGGAAATCCTCCTGAGTAACCTTGATAAGAGGATACCGCTCACCCATCTTGAGTTCCACATTGAAGAACGGCTGATGCAGCTTTATAAGGCGCGATTCGAGCACCATCGCCTCGGCTTCGCTCTCGGTTCTTATGGTGGAAATATCCGATATGTCAGACACCAGGCGCGCGAGCCTCGGCGAGGCGAAGCCCGAATGCCTGAAATACGAGGCGACCCTTTTTTTCAGGGATTTTGCCTTGCCTATATATATTATATTTCCATCTCTGTTGTGCATAAGATAGACGCCCGGTTTATCCGGAAAACGTCTTATCATTCCCAACAAATTTTCTCTGTCCATTACTCCAACCTTTTTATATTGAACGTCTTCAGGTTAAAACCATCGTACAGTATAGCACTCCAGGCAAATATAGTATAAGATAACGGGGTGAGTTTATTAAAAGTCCCTCAGGAGGTGCAACCTCGTTTGAAGTTACAACTATACAACGACCTGTCCGCCAGCAAGGAGCCATTTGAACCGCTCCTGCCCGGACAGATAAGTTTTTACGTCTGCGGACCTACCGTCTACGATTACTTTCATATCGGCAACGCCAGACCATTTATAGTTTTTGACGTCCTGCGAAGATATTTTGAATCAAAGGGACTCGATGTCAAATATATCCAGAATTTTACTGATATAGACGATAAGATGATACAGCGCGCGGCTCAGCTCGGTATAACGGTGCCCGCGCTGGCGGAGCGTTTCATCGGGGCATACTATGAGGACGCCGATGCTCTTGGTATAAAGCGCGCGACCTTTAACCCGCAGGCGACCCATGAGATGTCGTCCATAATAAACCTTATCGAGAAACTCATTGCAAAGGGACACGCGTACGAGGCTGAGGGAGACGTCTACTTCGAGGTAAGCACATTCCCGGAGTATGGCAAGCTCTCTAAACAAAACCTCGACGATCTCCATTCAGGAGCGCGCGTCGAGGTCGACGAGCGCAAACGGCAGCCGCTTGACTTCGCGCTATGGAAGGCGCAAAAACCCGGAGAGCCGGCATGGGAGAGCCCGTGGGGTATGGGACGTCCCGGATGGCATATAGAATGCAGCGCAATGGCCTCCCGTCATCTGGGGGAGACTATAGACATTCATGGCGGGGGCAGCGACTTGATGTTTCCTCACCACGAAAATGAAATAGCCCAGAGTGAAGCTGCCCACGACAGGACATTTGCCAGATTTTGGATACACAATGGATACCTCATGATCGACCGGGAGAAGATGTCCAAGTCATTGGGAAATTTCTTCACTGTTCGTGATGTCAGAGCCAAGTACTCGACTCCGGTGATAAGGCTTTTTATGCTCTCAGCTCACTATCGTTCCCCGATAAATTTTTCCGAAGAGACACTGGAACAGGCATGTCACGCATACGAGAGACTGCTTAACGGCTGGACTGAGATAGCCTACGCGATGGAAACCCGCCCATGCGATGTAGTTCCGTGCGAGAGGGATGACGATTTGAGGATCGCGTTAAAGTCCGCCCGCGAACTCTTCGACGAATGCATGGAGGACGACTTCAACACGGCGGGCGCAATAGGGGCTGTATTCGAACTCATTCGCGCCACTAACACGTCGCTCTGTCGTCCCGGCGGCATCGATTACGAAGCTGTGGAGGACGCCGCTAATTTCCTTCGCATGGTCGACGAGGTGATGGGGATTCTGCAGATAGAGTCAAACGAGCGCCTTCGCACGGAGGATTTCGATGCGCAAGAGATAGAGACCCTCATAGAGGAGAGAAACGTGGCCAGAAAGAATAAAAATTTTGCGCGTTCGGATGAGATACGAAACTATTTAAGCGGACTCGGAATAGTTCTGGAGGATACGCCGCAGGGCACCAGGTGGAAGAGACACTCGCCGTGCTGAGAATAAAACCCCTCAGCTCCCTGGGCTATGCGCTGCGTCCAGGGAGCTGCATATTCATAGCGTCAAGCCCTATTACCTCTTGCCGAGAGGCATTATGCAGATGGGAACATCTATTTCCTTAAGCTTCAGCTCTTTTTTCACCGCGTCAGCCTTCATCGAGACCATATAGCGAGTCGATATCCCAAGCGCGTCCGCAGCCAGATAAATATTCTGGCTTATCGCGCCGGCGGCGGTGAAAGCCAGGCTATTTCCGGCGTTGAGATTAGTCATCGACCCCATGTCCGCTGTGTCCGTCACGAAGACGAGGATACACGACGAGTCCTTTACGAAACCGTCGCCGGTTATCTCTCCCATGACATTTTTGTCTGAAATCTCTATGAGCGAATGCGCCTTCCAGTCATACTGAAAAACCCCGTCCCTTTTAACGGCATAGATCTTCACGTAAGGAGGCTTCCCCCCTGCCAGTGGAATCGTCCAGCCCTTTCCATCACGGTTGAGCCCTGTGCCGGCCCAGAGAATGGTGGACAGATCTTCTATCGAAACATCTCCCTTTGGAAACTCGCCGCGCGTTCCGGACGCCCTCTTCTGAAGAAGGTTGAATATCCCGTCGCCGCCGGTTATCTTTGGTTTCGGCAAATTCACGTCCGCCAACGCCGCGGAAACCATAATTGTGCAGCACATAATCACGCTCAACAGCAAAATTTTTCCTCTTGTCATTACAACAGCGCCTCCGATTAAAAAAATTTTGTAGCACACTGCGCAATGATAACACGATTGCAGTTTATAACAAGCGCTCATTTAATATTCGCAGGCCGTCAATAGATATGTGTCGCTGTGAAGACCCACGGAGGTGCATGAACTCCAGGCCGGCGTCACTCAGGCAGCGCGTTGATCTACGGCCAGCTCCTAAGCGGCGAGGACTACGACGGGATAAGGCAGACGATATTCGTCGGGCTCCTGGACTTCCCAATCTTCAAGGGCGAGGCCGGGTGG
>JAISRE010000037.1 GCA_031273805.1 Synergistaceae bacterium
ACTGTTCTGCCGAGGCATTATGTCGACGAGTTAAAGGCTATGGCAGAGAAGAGAATTATTCCCTCTGTAAACCAAGGCATACGTTCCGCTGTCGAAATTTTTGTCTCAGATCATAAACGACGTGTGTACGAGATGGAAATGAAAGAAGCAGCGTGTGATGAGGCATTTATAAATCGCACAATTGAAACACAGGAAATATTTTCCATAAGCGACGCGGAAAATGACATTAAATGGTAAATAAGTGGGATATCTATTATTGCTCATTGGATCCGGCGCAGGGTTCTGAGCAGAGAGGGAAACGTCCCGTATTGGTTGTTTCCAATGATGTGGTGAATCACATACTACCGGTATTGACTGTATTGCCTTTGTCCTCATTCAAGCCTGGTGATAAAGTTTATCCTTCCGAGGCGTTGTTGTTGTCTGGCGTTACTGGATTGCCCAAAGATTCTATAGCGATGGTACAACAAGTTCGTACCGTCTCTATTTCAAGACTTTCTGGATTAGCAGGACGCCTGGAAGATAACGATGCGCGCGAGGCCGTACGAGAAGCTTTAAGGATGTATTTCGAGGTTTGAAAACCAGAAAAATAAAATCTTGTAAAACGACCGTTTTATCGTACCGCGCGAGAGGACGAACGACCCCGCTCTTGCCCCGGTCAAGACAGTCCGATATACTGTTTCGATAAATCAAGGACCGATTAACTTCAATCCACATGAGAAAGGCGTACACACCGGCTATGAAAATAGGATACGCCAGGATAAGCACCAAGGACCAGAACGCCGACCTCCAGCGCGACGCATTGACCGAGGCCGGTTGCGAGAAAATATACACCGACACGGCAAGCGGAGCTAAGGCCGAACGTCCTGGGCTCGACAGGATGATCGCCGACGTGCGCCACGGCGACGTCATCGTGATATGGAAACTCGACCGTCTGGGGCGTTCACTCAAACACCTCATAGAGCTCGTGAGTGATTTATCCGCGAGGGGCGTCGGGCTCCAGAGCATAAACGACCCCATAGACACGACGACCGCGCAGGGGCGGCTGATATTCAACATTTTCGGCTCTCTCGCGGAGTTCGAGAGAGAGCTGATACGCGAGCGGACTCAGGCCGGGCTCTCGGCCGCACGCGCCCGAGGACGCGTCGGCGGACGGCCCAAAGGGCTGTCCAACAGCGCCGAGGCCACTGCCATGGCGGTCGAAACTCTGTACAGGGAGCGGAGGCTGACGGTGATTCAGATATGCGAGAAGCTGAATATCTCCAAGAGCACGCTATATCGCTATCTGAGGCATCGCGGCGTTGAACCGGGAGATTAGCCTCAAACCAGGCGTAAAACCTTGAGGCTCCGCCTCAAACTCCGCCAGAGAGCGAGCTCTCTGGACTCTCGTAATATTATTTTCTCTCACCCAAAGGGTGAGAGAAAATTGTAAAAGGGGGTCCGGGGAACTGGTTCACCGGCGGGTGTGGGTGGAACCCACGGTCTTGAACCTGCGGTTTGCCAGCAAAGCGTTACGTGAATAACACCGGGCGGATTGAGCCTCCGGAACTACAACATAAAACAGCCTTGAGATATTGTTTAATCGCTTCAATTGGCCAGACACTTTAGAGATATTGATTTATAGGCGATATTGCCTTATGATTTAAAAATGAAGACGCTCGAAGCCAATCAATTATTAATTATCTGGAACGTGCCGGGATATGAATATTTTTAAGCCGGGATTTTCTCTCGTCGAGATAATGATCTCCATGTTTATATTGGTCGTCGTGTTGATGTCGATGATGATGACCACGATCGTGACGGCCGGCAATGTCCTCGTCGCGAAGGATGCGGAAAACGCCCGTCAGCTTGCGCTCGAGGTGATGGAGAATTGCGAGCAGGTCAAGTTCGATGTGAATGACGCGGTCTACAGGAGCTCCATCGCGGCAAACTCGAAAAATATTACGAACGGACATATCAGGGCGGTGGCGGGCATCAGGCGGATAGCGCCGCACGCGGCCGGCGAGCTTCCGATATCCGCGGACATCGAGGTCGCAGTCAGTTGGCGGAGCGCCTTTGCCGGGGAGAGAACGTACCGCATGAACAGGGAGGTCAGCGTCAGCGCGTGGCAGAACGCGGGCGACAGATCGCCTTGACGAACGCATGGGTAATGGGTTAAATTAATGACATACTTATTTTATCTCTAATTCAGGATACACTCTACTGCTCGGAAGGCTTTAAAAAAATCAATATTTGTCCCTGCCGACGGATACGCGTGATCCCTTGGTAAAATTGAGAGGAGGAGATTGTATGAAGAGATTTGCAGCGTTATTTGCCACAGTGCTAGTCGTTCTGTTCCTGCTGCTTGGCGCGGGCTTCGCGCCAAGGGCTGAGGCCGCGCCGGAGATCAAGAGCGGCCTCAAGGTGGCCAGCATCAACGCTATCAACACCCACGGCTGGCGTTTCGTGTACGATAAGCAGATGAGAGAGGTTGCGGAGGAATACAAGGCGAAGGGCATAATCTCCGAATTCACCGAGCTGTGCCCCAACATGGATCAGGCGGTCGAGGCCCAGATGTTCGAGACCTGCGTCAACGAGGGATACGACGTCATCCTGCTCAACGCCGTCGGCTCGTCCGGACTCGACAACCAGATCGAGATGGCGCTCGCAGCCGGCATCAAGGTCATCTTTGTCGACAACCTCTATCCGTACGAGGGAGTGCTCGGCATACAGACGGACCAGAGGATCTGGGCGGGCAACGCCTGCCAGGCCCTCGTCGACTTCCTCGGGGGCAAGGGGAAGATCGTGATGCTGAACGGCGTCCTCGGCGCGACCGGCTCCTCTCTGCGCTACGATACCTGGGACGGCATACTGAAGAATTATCCCGGCATCGAGGTGGTGTTCAAGGGCGCGCACAGTTGGAGCCAGGTGGAGAGCAAGAAGGTCATGAGCGAGTTCCTGGCCTCCGGCATCGAATATGACGCCATATTGACGGAGGAGGGCTGCGTTGGAATCCTCGAGGCCATCGAGGAGGCGAAGGCCCCCTACCCGAAGTTCATGACCTCCGACGAAGAAGTTGGCTATCTTCGCATGCTCGCCCGCATCAACAAGGACAAGCCCGTCATCAATTTCTACATCATAGAGAACCCCCCCGGGATCGGGGCGACGGCGCTCAAGCTGGCGGTGCGCGCGGCCTCGGGCTGGGAGTTCAAGCCGGAATCGCTCGAGGGTGGCGTGTATCTGTACAAACCAAACTATATCGTGACGCCCGACACTCTTGCAAAGGCCATCGAGGACACGAAGGACATGGAGGATACCGACCAGGTATCGGCATATATCACCGATGAAGTGGCCGACGCCGCGTTCAAGTAGGACGCGGGTCTCTTGAGGAAATAACGGCGAAATGCGGAGCCTGCGCTTGCAACGTTCGGCGCGGGCTCCGCGTTCCGGCCGCGCACCACGGATAAAAACTTGAGGCTCCGCCTCAAACTCCGCCAGAGAGCGAGCTCTCTGGACTCTTTCTCTTTTGTTTTCACCCAACGGGTGAAAACAATAATTAATAGGGGTCCGGGGGACCTGTTAAAGAGTTCCCCGGCGGGTCTGGGCAGCGCCCAGGATCTTGAACCTGTGGTTTGAGGTTGGGGGTGTCGCGTTTGCTTCAGATAAAAAATGTGCATAAAAGCTACGGCGCGGTGGTCGCCCTGCACGACGTCTCCCTGTCGCTGGAGCGCGGCGAGATAGTGGCCCTGCTGGGCGCGAACGGGTCC
>JAISRE010000075.1 GCA_031273805.1 Synergistaceae bacterium
TGTAATTTGGCTGAAATTATGTTAACGTTATTTTCATTCTAAAACTTATATTAGGTGAGGTTGCCTTTAGTGGTTTTACTGAAGACTTCACAAAAGAGGCAGGACATAATTTTTGCAGGTAGGCACTCTCATAGGTCTCTTTTCAATCTTCTCCGGCATCGTAATGCTGCCGGACCATTTGGGCAGTTCCAAAATCACTCACTAGAACAGGTGAATAATGAATTTCACAAATAAAACACAGGTTTTTTTGATGAGCATTGCTCTTTTTTTATGTATGTGTTATATTTCCATTCATATTGGCATTGACAGGCAATGAGCGAGATTTCTTATTTGTTGTTTATAAAGCTATGGCTTTCCAGTGATTTAGCTATGGTTTTAGAAGGTTTGAGTCGTAAAAAGTGTTGAAGCTTAAGAGCCAAGGGTTGATTCAAGAATTTATTGCTGTCTTTGAGTTTAAGAATGAATTCAATATTTAATATTGGTTAAAAGGAAGGGGTGGGCAGTTGGGTATACGTTTTTTTGAGGATTATCATGTTTTTTGAGGCAGTAACTGGGCAAGTTTCATAAGGATATTTTATTTTTTAGGAGGATGAAAGTTATGAAAAAAGTGTTAGCGTTGTTGATTGTTGTTACCCTTATGGCAGTGGGTTGCGCGGCCTATGCTGCGGATGGAGGGCATGGCGGGTCCACGGTGAATACGCCAGTGTTGGCTCAACCGGTGAACGATGTTCCGGCTAGTGTCCTTGAAACTTTTTTCGGGGATGATGTTGAGGTTAGGCCGCTTCTTCCCACGCCAACCACAACGGTTCCTGCTGCTGTTATGAGTGCGGTCGAGACGCAGTTGAATTCGTTAGTGGCTGATTTCGACGTGAATGTAGAGGTTACTCCTGTCGTGCTTCCCGTTCTTGCGGCGGAGGTGGAGTTCAGCGCGGCTGGAACCGCGAATGTCGCGTTTGGCTCCAACAAGAGCGGGCTCACGGAGTCGCTGTTTGGGAGCGACGCCGTCAACTGGGACGAGGTGGATCTTTTTCTTCTGAAGAATAACAATGAATTATCCGATGCACTAGACTTTGCAATTATGGAGGAGGGCGACGACGTTTACTTCGGGTTCGAGATCGAGGACGACGAGGATTATATCCTCTCATCGGCGCGCAGAGCATCAACTACGGTCAACATAGAGCCCGTCCTAGTGCGCGCTGTTGAGATCGGTCAGCCCAGCAACAGCAGCAGCGGCGGATGTGACGCCGGTTTCTCCGGAGTCGCGGCGCTTCTGGCTCTTGCGGGCGGCGTGCTGCTCTGCAGGAAGAGCAGAGGTTAATAAGGTGATGACGAGAGGGTCCTGTAGGTTTTTTGCCTGACATTCAGCCGCATAAAATATGAGCAGGATCCTCTCATTGATAATTATCTTTTCCCCTCTGCTTCTGCTGGCAGAAGTTGAGGAGGCTTATGCGTCGCATCCGTCTTCGGCAAATCAGGGTTACGTCGGTCTGTGGGAATACCCGACTGCGGAGATGCCGGAAGACGGAGGGGGACGGGCCGGTTACACGGGCGCATCGCCTTATGCGTACTACTACGTCGATTTGGCCTGGCTGCCATGGCTCGAGATAAACGCTCGCCTGACTACATTCGATAACATCTTCGTCGCGGCAAGCGGTTGGGTTAACGATAACGGCGTCGGTCGGGACTACATGGACAAGGCAATCGACGTAAAAATGAAGTTGCATCACTCCCGCAGCTGGTACATACCCTCCATTGCGCTGGGCGTCACAGATCTGATGGGTACGGAGATTATGAAGTCCTGGTATGGAGTCGCTACATGGCGTTTCGACGAAAAGTTCTCATTTTCGGTGGGTTACGGCACGGACAGGATGAACGGACTTTTCGGCGGGGTTTCGTGGCATGCGACCGATTGGCTGGAACTGAAGGCGGAGTATAGCCCTTTGGACTATACGCTGGATAGTGTTGGCAGTTTTAAGCCTCATCCGGCGTCGGCGAGTTCGAAGTACAACGTGGGCGCAGTGTTCACGCTGCCTTGGGGAACGCAGGGCGCCGTCAGCTGGCAGAGAGGTGACGAGTTTGTCTTTTCGCTCTCTCAAAGTTTCAGCCTGAACGGTGATTTTCTGAAGAGCGAAAATGGCGCAAGTAAGGGCAAGGCCTATGAAGCTCCGGGTTCAGCCCGGATAGCGGAGTGGGAGGATATGGAGCCACAGCGGCTTGGCGCCAATATCACGGAGGCTTTGGCGCAATATGTCAGAGTCCGGGACGTGGAGGTCGCGATAGGCGACAGGGAAATCTTGGTTGCCTACGAGAATTACGGACACGCGTCACAGGCTGAGGCAATGGTGAGAGTGCTGGTCGTGATCGCGGCAGTATCTCCGCATCTTGACACATTATATCTGATACCAAGGGTACGCGGCGTCCCCGTGGTCTCCGCTCAGTTTCCCGGGGATACGCTGTACGCGATACGAACCCGGGATTTGGAGACGAAAAAACCGCTTCAGTCGGCAAAATTTTTATGGGCCGACCGGAATTTCGCACGAGGCAGAGAGTGGGCATGGCACAGCTCGGGAGAGCTGAGAGAGCGTGCGAATCAGGATCTCAAGGCCATGCTGGTCTACGAGCCGCGCATAGATCAGACGCTAGCGGACGATTATCAGAGCCGATGGAGCGTGGATCTAATCTACGAGAAGAGATCATCGAACGGCTGGAGCGCTTTTGCCGATGTTCGGGCGCCGATATTCAGCGACGTAAATATATGGTGGGAACCTGACGTCAATGAAAAAATTCGTCTTCAGCAAGCTGTAATAAGTTATCTTGCAAATTTTAAAGGAAACGGCGACAACGGAATTTGGTCATTGAGCGAAGTTGGGTGGCTTGACGAAAACTGGTTTGGAGTGAACCAATGGGGAAGGGTTTATTCGCGTGACGGTCGCTTATGGGGCGGAGCGCGCCTTGGAATGGTCAGGGACAGGGACCCTCTCGCCTTTGCAGGTCTCCCTGCCGGGCAAGTGGTGTACGGTTTAGGGTGGCGTTACGATGATGATTCCAGTCCGTGGCGGACTGTCGGCTGGTTGCAGGCCGGATACAATTTTGCCGGACTTGGGCTCGATCTTCAGCTGGATTACGGGCAGTTTATCGATACTGATACCGGCGCCAAGCTCTCTTTAGTGCGCAGATGGGACGACGCGGCAGTCGGTTTCTGGATATCCAGGACTGACAGACTTTCGTCGGACAAGGATTTTACGGCTGCCGGGATTCATCTCGAACTGCCGGCGGAACGTTGGTTCGGGAGCTGGCTTGGAAACGAGAGCGCTCATATATGGGAGCAGGAGGTACCGCTTCTTTCGACCTGGCGGATAGACGCGGGACGCGAGCCTGGAAGCTGGCGCAACCCTGATCGGTTGTTATCACAGCTAAGGCCGATAGAGCTGAAGAATAACGTCGAAGACATTCTGGAGGAGTACTGCGCTTTCGACACGGAGGAGTTGGAACAGTCGAAGTTTTCAAGTACGCGCGGCCTGACGGATTACTTCAGGAACCGATGATTCCTTGAGGGAGAGCTAATTATATTGGTCTTATTATGAGGGTCAAGGGAGCTGGCTCCCTTGCGGGTCTGGGCAGCGCCCAGGATCTTGAACTTGTTTGCATTGCGGGATTTATTTTTGTCTTGTGGAGGTCGCATCTTTTGAAGAGATTTTATGTCCTTTTTCTGGTGATTTATAGTGTTATGACATTATTTATGGAATTTACCGCACATAATCCAGCCAGCGCGGCGGCAGCGTCTAACGCTCCATCGGTTGGCGTACCGGTCTCGCCGCAGGCGCAGAGACCGACGCCTGTGTCGGCTGACGCTGCAGGTCAGTCGCCAGCAAACGCGCCTGTAACAACGACGGAGGATACTATAGACATTGCGGAGGTGAATCAGTACTTCGATCAGATGCTCGACACGCAGATACTCGACACGAAGAACGTCGTGTCAAATCCGGTGGGCGAGCTTCTGAGCAGGCTTCCAAGGTATGGCATGTCGTTTTTCAGACAGCCGCCGTCCACTTACGCGCCGCTGGACAGAGTTCCCGTGACCTCCGGGTATATTCTGGGTCCTGACGACGAACTCTTAATCACCCTCTGGGGGATGATGGAGGGTAGCTACAACGTCACGATAAACCGCGACGGTCTGGCTAACGTGCCTCACGTCGGCGCTATCCGTCTGGCGGGATATACGCTGGACGAGGCCAAAAGAGCGCTGAAATCAGCCTTCGACCAGTATTTCACAGATTATCAGATGAACGTCGCTATGGGCAGCCTGCGCTCTGTCACCGTCTACGTCACGGGTGACGTCAGGAGTCCTGGCGCGTATACGGTCTCGTCATTTGCGACTTTGGTAAACGCGCTCTTGGCCTCTGGCGGGCCTTCCGACTCCGGCACGCTCAGGCGCATCGAGCTGAAGCGCGGTGGCAAGATTATAACCACATTTGACATGTACGATCTTCTCTTAAAGGGCGACAAGGCCAAGGATATCAGGCTCCTGCCGGAGGACGTGATATTTGTCCCGCCTGTGGGCCCTCTCGTGGGGCTTGCCGGGGAGATTCGCCGTCCGGGAGTCTATGAGCTCAAGGGCAGGACAACGGTCGGCGATCTGCTGTATCTCGCGGGAGGGATGTCCGCTCAGACCTTCAAGGGACGCATTCAGTATTACAGGATAGAGGACGCGTACTATCGCTCCGTGTTCGAGGGAAGCGTCAAAGATCTGTCGGGCAGTACGCTCTCCGACGGGGATGTGTTGCGGCTCTTTCCTGTTATTGACGTTCCTACAGTCGTTAATATAGTTGGTCCTGTAGGGCGTCCCGGCGCCTATGGCGTCGTTCCCGGCGTCACCAGGGTAAGCGAGCTGATATCGCAGGCCGGAGGTCTGCTTGTCATGGCGTCGACGAGGGCGGAACTGACCCGCGTGACTCCGACGCAAAACGGCCCGGTTACGACTCGTTTTCAGATAGATCTTCCGTCCGCGTTGCGCGGAGATTCCTCTGACAATATGATTCTGGAGCTGAACGACTATCTCCTCGTCCACATAATTCCGGAGTGGGAGCAGCAGAGAATGGTCAGTATCTCCGGAGAGGTGATGTATCCCGGCACGTATGCCGTCATCAAGGGCGAGCGTATTTCGGACCTCATCCGCCGCTGCGGAGGGTACACCTCGCGGGCAAGCCTCAGAGGGGCTGTCTTTACGCGCGCCAGTGTGGCGGTGCAACAGCGCAAGGAGCTGAACAGGGTAGCGGATCAGCTGGAGAGGGACCTGCTGGAGGCGTCTGCGCCGCAAGGGGGCGATTCTTCGGGCTCTCAGGCGCTGGTTTCAGCGGAGCTGACAAGGCGTCGTGATCTGATAGAAAAGCTTCGGGACGTCGATATATTGGGCAGGGTTATCGTCAAGATGGATGTGCCGGACGCTATAGAGGGTACGCTGTGGGATGTCGAGCTCGAAAATGGCGACAGCTTGAAAATACCGGAGATACCCTCCACGGTCGAGGTTATGGGCGCCGTGTACGCGACGTCGTCACAGGTTTATAACCCGCGAATGGGCATCAACGACTATATCAACGCGTCAGGCGGCTATCTGCGCGTTGCGCACAAGAGAATGATCTACGTGCTCAAGGCTGACGGAACTATGGTCCGCCTTACGAGGGACACGAGCGCCCTGTCGAGCAAAAAATGGAGGGCGCCGAAGGGCCTCACCGCCGCCATCGAACCGGGCGACACCATAGTAGCGCCGGTCAAGTACTCGAACAGGGAGTCGCTGGATTCCTTAAAAGACGTAGTGGACATTATATACAAGGTTGCGGTAGCTGTCGGGGTGATACTGAATTGACGCGGCGTCTTCGGTTCATCTGTAAATCGTGTTCCATATTATTCGCAATGTGCGCCCTTATCGCGTCGCATCCGCTAGCTCTCCCGGCGGCGGATTCTCAGGCAGCAGTTCAGTACGAGTACAAACTGCTTCGCCTTGGGTCGCTCTCGTCTCTGCAAAAGAGCGAGTCGGTCGACGCCAAACTAGCCGAAGTGGAGCAAACGCTCAACAGCGCGGGCCTCGAAGGATGGGAGATGGTCAACATCTTCGCGGTGCGCACGACGTTCGACCCAAATGTGTTTTTTGCCGTTATGAAAAGGCCTATATCCAATGATAAGGTGAAAGAGGGAGCGTTACCGTGAGAAATAATGCCACAGGCAACGTCCATAGCGTCGGCGCCTCCGTCGGAACTTTGAGCCAGACGCTGGACGTGGTGAAGCGCATAGCTATACAGATCCTTCAGATAGCGTTGGACGTATTAGTTTATTGTGCCTGCCTGGAGTTGGTGTTGCATCTTTGGGCGTCGTCACAGAGCGCTTTTCCTCTGGAGTGCAGATTGTTCTTCTGCGGTGTGATCTTCGTCTGCTTTTATTTTCACGCGCTCTACGGCTTTCGAACCTGGATGTTCTGGGACGAGATGCGCGAGGTTCTGAAGGCGACGTCCGCCGCCCTGCTGATAGTGGTGGCGCTTCTCTTCGCGTTCAAGCTCCAGTTGTCGCGCCTGGCCATCATAACGAGCTTCATTCTCTTTGTCCCGAGCTGTCTCGCTGTTCGCTATCTCTTTAGACGCGCGTTGTTCGCACATGGCCTTCAGAGAACGCCGATACTGGTCATCGGAGCGGGTAAGACGGGGGAGCTGTACGCAAAAAAAGTGGCGCGTCATCCCTTTATGGGGTGTAATATTGTGGGCTTTCTTGACGACGATCCGCAAAAGTGTGGACAACGTGTCGCCGACGTTCCTGTGCTGGGAGTGGTTTCCGATTTTCCAAACATCCAGCGCGAACTCAACGTGGCCGAGGTGGTGGTTGCGATATCGACAGCCTCGCGCGAGCTGCTGGTGCAGATATTGGAGACGGTGGAGATGAAGGTCAAGCGGGTCTCCTATATACCGGATATGTACATGCTGACGACATTTTCAGCGTCCATAAGGGATGTCGACGGGGTGCCGCTGATTTCGGCCTCTCAGGGCTTGCTCAACCCTATGAACAGAATGATGAAAAGCGTCATGGACTATGTAGGGGCGATAGTTGCGCTTGTAGTCTTCTCCCCGGTGTTTCTGTACGTCTTTTGGAGGATAAAGCGCGACGACGGAGGCAGCGTGTTTTTTAAGCAGACGCGTGTAGGGCATAATCTAGCTCATTTTAAGATGTACAAGTTCCGGACAATGGTGCCCAACGCGGAGCCAATGTTAGCGAAATTACTCAAGGACGACGAGAAGCGTCGCGAATATGAAGTGGCGTTCAAGTTCAAGGACGACCCCAGGATAACGAAGGCTGGCCATTTTTTAAGGAGAACCAGCCTCGACGAGATACCTCAGATATTCAATGTGCTAAAGGGAGAGATGAGCCTAATAGGCCCCAGGCCCTTTGTGCCGCAGGAAATAGAGCAGCGTTACGGAGACGCAGCCGATCAGATATATGCGGTAAAACCGGGTCTCACCGGTTTGTGGCAGGTTAGCGGGCGCAACAACATCTCTGATTTTCAGCATTCCAGGGATTTGGACCTGTATTACATCCACAACTGGTCTCTGTGGCTGGATATCGTCATACTGTTCCGCACAATTCAGATTTTGCTGAACGCCGACGGGGCGTATTAGGGGAGTATCGAATGTTTTATCGCACTGAAATATATGGAAAAGGTTTACAGTTTATTTGCGAAGATAGCATTGTCGGGGTGAATTAGAAGATGAGTACAGCACAAAAATATTGGGAACATGTTCATGAAAAATTCGAGCCACATTATGTATCAGAGGATAATGCTAGTTGTTCTTTTTTAAATATTATAGCGAATGAGGATAATTTAAAAGGGAAAAAGGTACTGGAAATAGGCTGTGGCAATGGTTTGATAAGCATTTTTCTTGCCAAAAAGGGGGCTAATGTTACTGCAATTGATAATACAGAAAATGCCATTTGCAATGTGAAAATTATGGCAGATTTTAATAATGTCACTGTAAAAGCGATAAAGATGGATGCCATGGAAATAGACAAGTTAAAAGATAAATATGATTATATAGTCGGAAGGTTTGTATTGCATCATATTGAGCCATTTGAAGAATTTGTTGCAAAATTGAGTTCTATCTTGAATTTTAGTACAGGCAAAGGCTTGTTTTATGAGAATAGTGACGCCAACAAATTGCTTATGTTGTGCCGGTCTACGCTTGTGGGCAAATTTGGGATACCTCGCTTTGGAGATGGCGTGGAAATTCCTTTTCAAAAGCATGAAATTGATATGCTTAAGAAAAATTTTCATTTTGTTCATATTGTTTATCCAGAGATGAAATTTTGGAGACTCCTAGGACAGTATATTTTCAGGAAAAATAAGAAATTAAAATCTTTCTTCGAGAAATTAGATAAAGCATTTTATAAATATTTGCCATATTTCAATAGATATAGTTATGAACAAATAATATATTTTCATAACTAGTTTTATGTTCCATGTGGCTGGATATCGTCATACTGTTTCGCACAATTCAGATTTTGCTGAACGCCGACGGGGCGTATTAGGGGAGAGTATAAATTGGGGTTTATGGCGTTAAATAAGAAAGTATGCGGGAAAATAAGCTCACTTTTCCCCAACACTAAATTTAATATTTATAGTCATTATGTTGATATTGTAAAGAGTAAAATTTGCGCTGGAAATGTTATTTTGGATATAGGCGGCGGAAAAAAATGCGTGTATGCGACAGACAGACAGACAGATTCTTATAGAATTATCGGCATTGACATTTCGGATGACGAACTGAAGTTGAATAGCGATGTGGACGAGAGGATAGTGGCGGATATTACTAAGTCTATCCCCCTGGATGATTCTTCAATAGATATTGTTACGTCGTCGTCAGTGCTAGAACACTTGCGGGACTTAGAGTCGTCAGTGAAGGAGATCAGCAGAATTTTAAGATCAGGCGGCATTTTTATCAGTGTGCTGCCGAATAAATTTGCGTTGTTTGCGATTATCAACCAGTGTCTGCCGCATTTTTTGTCGAGGAAGATACTTTTTAAGCTGCATCCTGAGGCGAAAGGTATAGGCGGTTTCAAGGCATATTATAATCGTTGCTACTTTGCGGCATTGTCAAAGCTGCTTCGGCGTAATGGTTTTGAGGATGTGGAGTTTGTCTTTAATTACAATCAGTCGGGATACTTCTCTTTCTTCGTGCCATGTTTTCTGATGAGCATAGTTTGGGATTACTTCATGTACTTGCTGGGTATGAGGAATTTATGTGCATATGTTTGTTTTGCGGCGAAAAAACAGTGATTTTTATGATGTATGGGATTGGGTTGTTCTGCATTGGCAGATGTCGTGCATGATTAGGGAGAGTAGGATTACTTGTTTTTTAACAAAATTAGTCAAAAAATTTCAAATTAAAAAGCTTATATTCGAGTCTTTTTCAATATGAAAGTTTTACACGTTTTGCAGGGAACTGTCGGTGGAACTGTGGAATTTATAAATTTGCTTACACAACAGTTGAATAAACGAGGGTATATAAATATTGTAGCTTCTCCAAGGTATTCGAATCTTCGAGATAAGTGTTTAGCTCAAGGAATGGATTGGTTAGAGCTGGATATGTGTCGTGAAATATCATTGATAAAAGACACTAAGTCTATTCTCAAACTAATAAAGATCATCAAAGACGAAAAGTGTGACATTTTGCATGCGCACTCGTCAAAGGCAGGAGCTATAGGAAGAGTTGCCGCATGGTTGAGCGGAATCCCATGCATTTATACGCCACATGGATGGTCTTTCAACATGAAGGTCTCTAATTTAAAAAAGATGTTTTATAGAGTCATTGAGCGATTGCTTGCGCACATTACCAGTGTAATTACGTGTATATCGCAGCATGAATTAGAAAGCGCCATCAGCGCGGGGATTTCTCCCAAGATGTTGACGAAAATCGATAATGGGATGAACCTTGCAAAATATGACATCAAAATGAGTAGGGATGTTTTAAGAGGACGTTTAAATATTCCTGAAGATAAAATAGTCATCGGAATGGTTGCGAGGATTACAGAACAGAAAGACCCATTCTTCTTCTTAGATATCGCTTCAGAGATGAGAAGTAGAGTTAAGGACAGTTATTTTATTCTCGTAGGAGACGGGGATTTGCGCGAGCAATTTGAAGAAAGAATAGCATCTTCCGAAGATTTGCGCGACCGTGTTCTTGTGATTGGGTGGGTGGATGAGCCGGAGCTTTATATAAAGTGTTTTGATGTTGCAATTCTAACCTCCAAATGGGAGGGTTTTGGCTTGGTCTTGGTGGAGTATATGGCTTCGAAGATTCCTATAGTGGCGACGAATGTTGATGGCATTCCTTATGTCATAAGAGATGGGTATAGTGGCTTATTGGCTGAAAGCGGAAATGTCGTTCAGTTCTCGGATAAGATTTGCAAATTACTGCATGATAAATCACTAGCGGATATTCTTGTTAGTAATGGATATAAAGCGGCGCATGGCAAGTTTTCAATACAAAGAACAGCAGAGATGTACGATCAAGTTTATAGAAAAATTCAGAAGAAATAATGCAGAACACTTGACGCTAGTTAAAGGGGATAACGGCATAGATGGAACAAGAGAGAACTTTGTATGAATTTTTATTGGTTTTTGCCCGGAGGAAGAAATTGATAGCCTCACTTGTTATCCTCTTTGGAGGGAGGGGCCGCCTTATACTATCCAGTGAACACGAGGCAAAATGAAGGGCTTTACGAGAGATATAAGACGGAGTGTGAGAAGCTCGATAATTTTTACTTCGGCGGTCGTCTGGGTTCTTATCGATATCTTGATATAGATAAGACGATCGAAGAAGCACTGTTTTTATTTGAAAATATTTATAGAAGATTTCCACAATGAACAAGGCTGAGGAGGTATTTCATGTTCAAAAAACTGAGTGAATTGAGACAATCACTGATTTATGAATTAAAGCACATTCGTTTAGTTCGTATTTTAGCGTTCCCTTTTTTGATGTATTCAAGAAATAAAAGCTGGAAAAGATATCAAAATTCCGAGGATCGTGCCTACATAAAGGGACTTAAACATAAACATGCTGGAGGGCGTTGTTTTATCATCGGTAATGGCCCGAGTTTATCCCCAAGAGACTTGGATAACATTAAAGATGAATGCTGTTTTGGAACTAATCGGATATATCACATCTTTGATAAGACGGATTGGCGTCCGGTCTATTATGTTTCAGTAGATTTAGATGTTATTGGTAATGAAGTTACCTCTATAGAAGGTGCGGATATAAAAGAAAAATTTATATACGACGTAGCAAGGAGTCATTTCGTCAATGGCAGGCTTCGAAATAATAAAAGTAACATTCATTTCATTAGAATCAATTGGACATTTGCATTAAAAAAAAATAAAACACCCTGTCTAACTTTTAGCAAAGATGTTTCAAATTATTTTACGAATTACTATACAGTCACCTGTACGTGTATAGAACTTGCAATATATATGGGTTTCAAGGAAATCTATTTACTGGGAGTTGACCATAACTATCCTGTACAGCTTCTCGAAGATGGAACAATAATTCGTGATCCATCTGTGAAGACATATTTTGACGGTATGCAAGGAGGCGAACGTATTGCAGTACAACCAGTAGATGCTGTGAATAAGAGTTACGCAGTCTGCAAGGAATATGCCGACGCGCATGGAATAAAAATATATAACGCTACCAGGGGTGGCAAGCTTGAAATTTTTGAGAGGGTTGATTTTGATAAATTAATGCGTGACAGAAAACTGTAACTTGCTGAGTACACTAAAACGTTATGGGAGTGGATGTTTTGCTTAAAATCTTCAAAGGTTTAAAAAAATATGCATTTATCAGGGATAGTTATTTCTTTTTTAGGAATCTTTTAGATGAAATGAGGTTTTCATCAACTATTTCACTCAAGCCTGACGGTTTGATGATTAATATAGGTTCTGGTGGTTTTGTATGTAGAAATTGGACAAACCTCGATTTTATCTCTGATTTATTTTATAACGCACATAAAGGAGTTAATTTTATACCCTTCGATATACGAAGCGATTCAATTCCTTTTGCCGATGCAACAGTTTTTTGCGCATACTGTTCTCATGTCATTGAGCATATTGAAGAGAAACATATAGAAGAATTATTTAAAGAGGTTTTCCGTGTCCTTAAGCCCAATGGGATTTTTCGTTTATCATTTCCAGATGCGGATTTTTTATATGCTGTGACGTTGGAAGATCATAATTTTTGGCATTGGAGAAAAGAGTGGTTTGATACCGAGATAAAAGCGATGAATGGAATGGAAGGGACACCTTCGCCTGTTGATTTTTTGGTTCGTGAGATTGCGACTCCAAGATGTAACTTTTATCGATATGCACAAAACCCTATCGATAAAAGAAATTTAGAGCAAAAAATTAAGTCGCTTACAAAGGATGAGTTTTTGGATTATTTAGTTGACGGCTTGGAATTTCGGGCAGAATACCCTAACGATCATATTAGTTGGTGGAATTATGATAAATGCAAAAAATTTTTGATAAAAGCGGGGTTCAAACGAATTTTTTCATCGAAATATAGAGGGAGCGTTACTCCATACATGTGCAGTAAAGAGTTTGACAGAACGCGACCAAATATGAGCTGTTATATTGAAGCGATTAAGTAATAGCTTATAGGGAGTGAAATTCTTGAAAACGGTAGCTATTATGCCTATAAAACTCGAAAATGCAAGATTACCTGGAAAAAACTTGAAGCTGCTCGGCGGCAAGTCATTGTTGGTGTATGCCTTATTAGAGTTATTGCAGGTGCCCGAGATTGACGAACTATATGTTTATTGCAGCAATGAAATTGTGAGGGAATACCTACCGGAACGAGTTGAATTTCTCCTCCGCCCTGCTTATCTGGATTCATCGGAAACGAATTTCACTCAGATTTTCGAAGAATTTTCGTCCCAGGTCAGCGGAGATTGTTATGTTTATATGCACGCCACCGCTCCTTTCGTTCGTGCTTCCACGATCAAGGAATGTATAACGGCTGTTCATTCGGGGAAATACGACTCGGCTTTTACTGCCGTGAGGATACAGGATTATTTATGGCGGGATGGAGTTCCGCTGAATTTCGATGCTTCGAATATTCCTCGCAGTCAGGACTTGGAACCCATTTTCAGAGAGACATCGGGCGTCTATGTTTTCACAGCTCAAGTTTTTGCCAAACTGAAGAGAAGAGTGGGCGTCATGCCTTATATTAAGGAAGTTCCCTTTCGAGAGTCGATTGATATCAACACTATTGAGGATTTTCGTTTGGCTGAGCTGTTGTTAAATGCTCAAAAATTATAAATATCAGCAAATAAGGAGTTTGGATATTATGAGTAAATTTAGTTTGTTGGACTGTACTTTAAGGGATGGTGGCTATATAACCTCTTGGAATTTTTCCGATTCAGCTATACGCGATATGATAGCCAGCTTGTCCGAGGCGCATATCGACTATATAGAGTGTGGGTATTTGAACTCGCTGGAATGCAAACAAGATTCAACTATCTTCCAGAATATTAACAAAATTATCGGATTTTTGCCAGAAGCCAGAAACTCCTTCTTTCTAGCAATGGCGGATGTCGCTCAATTCAAACCAGAGGATATCACACCGTTTGATGGAAGATCGATTGATGGAATACGAGTCGTGTTTTACAAACACCAGATAGACGAGGCTCTCGAATTTGCGGGAAGCGTGAAGGAAAATGGCTATAAGCTTTTTATGCAGCCAATGGTCACGATTGACTATTCTTTGAATGAATATGCTGCACTTATAAACAGGATAGCTGAACTTAACCCCTACTGCATATCGCTGGTTGACAGCTTTGGGTATATGACACAGGATGACTTCAGGCGATATTACAATGTTGTTGACAACCTTCTCAACCTTGATATAAACGTCGGATTTCACTCTCATGAAAACATGCAGCTTGCATTTGCCGTCGCCCAGGATGTGTTGAATTACAATACTGCACGCAGGGTCATAATTGACGCGTCTTTATACGGCATTGGGCGTGGCGCCGGAAATTTATGCACGGAGACGATTGCTAATTATTATAACAGTCTTTTAGGGTTTAAATATAATATCCAGATACTGATGAGGCTTATAAATGACTATATAATGCCTGTTCGCAAAACTAAGACATGGGGATTTACGCCATATTTATTTCTTACTGGCCTTTATAAGTGCCATCCTAA
Source organism: Synergistaceae bacterium (assembly GCA_031273805.1). Taxonomy (GTDB): domain Bacteria; phylum Synergistota; class Synergistia; order Synergistales; family Synergistaceae; genus JAIRKI01. The sequence goes on from JAISRE010000075.1 coordinate 14,243, forward strand.
TTTTGCGTGTTATCTGCTTGAAAACCACGATGTCTCGGTATCCGATTTTGAAAAATTCCTGCTCATGATACCGTACGAAATGCGAACAAAATGCAAGAAGCCATATGTAGAGGAACTCTATCAGCGGTTTATTATATAACATTGGGATAGTGGATCCGAATAAGTACAAGGTCTAAAAAGGAGATTTTATGATGAATACAGAAAAATTATCCACTAAAATATATCGTAAAGTTCGCAGACTGTTTGAAGGACTCGACACGCCGTGGGAGTTTTTTTTACTTTGCATCAATTGTATCGTTAGAATTATTGTGCGGAAAAACTTCAGACTTCATGTTCGTTCTGCAGAAAGGCGCATGATGCGGCAACACCTGAAAGATGGGATCCTCATATTTAGAGAAATCCGTTTCCCTGCTATAGATCCTCAACTTAGCAGCGAAGCTTCTGTGAAAGGGATTATAGAGGATACATTATTTGTTTATTGCAAACATGACGATTGTTATGAGGAGTCCGAAATGGAATCTTATTACGATCTCCTCAGCGAGGGACCTTATTGTTTTCGCAACGATCTGGTGGATGTTACAGTTGAAGCAGGGGAGGTTGTTTTGGACGCTGGAAGCTGGATAGGGGACTTTGCCGCCTATGCGTCAGTCAAAAACGCGACAACTTATGCATTTGAACCATCCGACACTGTTTATGAATATCTTCAGCAAACTGCAAGGCTTAATAAGAACATAATTCCTGTGAAAAAAGGGCTTGGCGATACAAAAATAACTGCCGAGTTTACCTGTGACGTTGGAAATTCCGGAAGCAATAGACTTGCTTTTGGGCGGAGAAGACCTGATGGCGTAATGCTCCTCGGAGAGCAACTTATTGAAATTACCACAATAGACGATTTTGTATGTGAGAACTCATTGACTCGCGTTGATTTTATAAAAGCGGATATAGAAGGGCATGAACGTTATATGCTAAAAGGGGCGTTGGAAACATTACGGAGATTTGCCCCGAAATTGGCGATTTGCACGTATCATCTTCCTGATGACCCAGAGGTTTTGGAGAAGATTATCAGAGAAGCCAATCCTAAATACAATATTGTGCAAAAAAGAAAAAAATTATACGCATCAGTGCCCTCAAAAGGATGGTCGCCGTATGTTGTCTGATGAAAGTGAATTCATCAATGTGCTGTCTAAAAGAACAATAGGCGGCACAGTATCGGATTGTGGATTGATGGATACAAATGCTATTTGGAGCAAAATTTATTCCGCTCTTTTTTGGATGCTGGGTTTCTGTTGGTTATTTCCATTTAGACTAAGATACATTTGTTTTTCTATTATAATTGCTCTTTTTTTTATAAACAGCATGACTGTCAGAAAGCAAAGGCACCTCGGCAAAAAAGAAATTGTTTTCCTTGTGGTTTTACTGATTATAATAACACATTTGTCGGCGACTAACATCTACGAACTAGCTCGGTTTGGTTATGTTCCCTTTCACGATGTTTATTTAACGGCCGGCATGCAGAACCTTTTGCTGTTGCTTTTGAATACCGCCTGGATGTTTGTAGTTATAGATCTTTTCATAAAACATCATGGAGGAGGTCTGTTGATCCGCTCCCTGGCTAATGGGGCGAATGTGTCGGTAGTCGTATTGGTTTTCATTTTTTCAAGTTTCGATTTGCTTACTTCTAGTGGTCGTTTGACAATATCATTTGGCGCCAATTATCATAAGCATCCTAACGTTCTCGCATTCGGTTTTGTGTTGTTTTTCTATCTAAATCTCTTAGCGTCTTTTTATAAAAATAACAAATTATGGAAAATATATTACTGGCTATTTTGCGTTGCTGATTTAATTGTTATAGTCACTACCATGTCGAGAACTTCATTAGGGGCTTTACTCTTAGGTTTGGTGCTGGGAAATTTATACTATTTTAACAAAAAAGTAAACATAGTCCTTTTTATGAGTTTACTCTTGATTTTGATTTATATTCAAGCGTTTAACGGAGGCGTCATTTCCACATTAGTTTTGCCTGAGCGCTTCACCCTCCAAAAAGCCTTTGATGATAGAGCTAGCGGAAGGATTGAAACATGGGAAGATTATTTGACGTTTGCTAAGTTGAAAGATTATTTAGTTGGTGTTGGTTATGGAGGAAGAGATGAAATTGTATTGTATCAGAAACCGCTGCAAGCAAGAGCTGCAAAGGATAAGTTTTTATTCAGTCAAGTTTGGCCGATTTTACGAACGCATAATATCTATCTTCAGGCGTTGATGAACTTTGGGATTTTGGGGTTTTGTATTTATCTTTGCTTTTTATATTTACTTTTTAGAAGAATCGTTAATTATGGTGGTGGGGCGAATATGCAAAAAAATTACCTGTCAATGTATATTACTTTCGTGATAAGTGGTATATTCCAACATATATACATTGAAAATCTAATGTTTATTTCTTTGTTTTTGTATTATATTATAATAAAACATGATGCTAACTTAGATTGTTTTGGAAAAGAGGGAAATTCAGATGAAAAAAGAACCGACTATGTTTGATCTTTCTATAATATTTTTAAGAAAAAGATATCTAATTGCATGTCTAATTCTTATTTTTGGCTGTGGTGCGTTGCTGTATTCATTACTGGCTGCGAAAATATACAAGGCGGAGTGTCGCATATTGCCATCTTCTTCAGAAAATGTGAATATCACAGCCGCGATAATGTCTCAAATGGGAGGACTTGCAAGCCTCGCCGGCATATCTGGCGGCGCAACTAAGGGTGAACTGTTAATGGGGGTACTGCGCGGCCAAACCGTTGTGGACAAGATTATCGACCAATTTGACCTGATGACAGTATATGAGCAGGATTATCGAGTCAAGATGCGCGAACTGGCCACGTCCGACATACTACACGCCACTGAAGATGTAAAGAGCGGTATCGTGACTGTCGCGGTTTTAGACGAGGATCCGGAACGCGCGGCGGCTATGGCGAACGCATTTGTCGATGAATTGAAAAACGTCATGCAGTCCCTCGCCATCGGTGAGGCGGCGCAGAGACGGATTTTTTTCGAGGCGCAGACCTTGCAGGCGCATAAGGCGCTGGGCGAAGTTGAGGACGAGCTTCAGAAGTATCAGGAGCAGAGCGGTGTCGTTGCAGCGGAGCCACAACTTCAGGCGTTGGTCGCCTCCATCACAGAGTTACGAGCCCAGGTCGCGGCCAAAGAGGTGGAGATATCGTCCTTGCGAACCTATGCCAGAGGAGACAATCCAAGTCTGAAACGAGCGATGTCTGAGCTGGCTTCACTGCGGTCTGAACTAAAGAAATTAGAGCAGCAGGAGCAAAAATCCTCCAACGAGCCTTCGGGGCAGATGGCCTCTCTTCGCGAGGTACCCCAGCTTGGGTTAGAATACCAGAGAAGGCTGCGTGACGTTCAGTTTGCGGCGACCATGTATGAACTCATGCTGAAACAGTTCGAAGCCGCTAAGATAGACGAGTCGCGCGAGGCGATATATGTACAGGTTATAGATCCTGCGACGCCTCCAGACTATAAATTCAAGCCCAAGAGAGCTCTGATAGTCGTTTTCTCAGTGCTGTTAGGACTGTGCCTAGGTATGCTGTGGGCGCTATGCGCGTATTATATTGAAAACGTAAAAAACGATCCTGATGAAAATAAGACACTTGAAGAAATAAAGTCGGTCTTTTCATTTAGGAAATAGTGTTGTAGTTATGCGAAAATTATCCGGGGAGTCTTCAGTATGGTGTTTAGCGACGCTTGTAATTATCGTTATAATCTCGATTTCATCGTCAATGAGCTCAGAATCTTCAAACGGGTATACGATGCCAATAGCGAATATGCTTTACTATAAGTTCCATTGGTTCTTCAATGGTACTGACTCAAAAAACGATCTGATACTAAAAATCAACTTTTTCATCCGAAAAATTGCTCATTTTTACATTTTCGCATTACTTACGGTATTTATGTTGCTTGCGGCCATGAAGATTCCTCTAAGCCGAGTTGTCCGTTGCTCGTTGGTATTTATTGCCGTTGCGGCACTTGCCTGCGCGGATGAGTTCCATCAAATGTTTACGGGCCGGAACGCGAACCTTTTAGATGTGTTGATCGATATTTGCGGCACATTGTTTATCTATGGTGTTGTCGGGCTTTCCGCTCTTTTTCGGAGCTTGTACGGTAAGCGCTGACACTAAAATGGCGACGTTCATAAAAAAGCGCTTCGTTAGGCATCTTGCCTTCTACACAGGGTTCGCGTTTCTGAACAAGGGGATAGCATTTTTGTTGATTCCCTTGTTCACTAGGTATCTGACACCGGAAGACTACGGGATATATGCGCTCTTTTTGACTGCCGTAATAGTGTGCGAACCCCTCCTCTCATTATGCGTTCAAGAAGCTATAGGGAATGTCTATTTTGACCAGTCGAAATTTAAAGTTTGTGAATACCTGAGTACGTTTCTCTTGTTCTCGGCCTGCATGTTTGTCTTACAAGTGTCGTTACTTGGGTTGCTCATTCTCTTTCCGCCCGGTATCTTTAAAGTCCCTGGCTTCTTATTGCTGGCGCCACTGATTTCAATGTCATATATTATAATAGCTCTGCTTTCGTGGATGTGGCAGTTGACAGAAAGACCTGTACCCTATGGGAAGTTCAATTTTTTTTATTTATTGTCGCAGCTCTTGCTGCAAGTGTACGTTACGGTGTTTCTAAAATTAGGCTGGCGAGGAGTTTTGTTCGCCCAAGGAACTTTGGCGTTTGTAACTATACTGGTCGGGCTAGTGTTGTTGAGAAGGAACAACTGGATCGGCTTGACGTTTAACAAAAATTGCCTGAGCTTTGGACTGAAGTTTGGGATTGGCTACATACCAAATGTCTTGGCCGTGCGCCTGAACGACTCGGTAGGAAAATGGTTTGTCGCGCAGAGGTTTGACTTGAGCTCGACTGGTATTTTTTCTGCCGGGCAAAAACTCGGAATGATAATGGGGGTTTATAATTCTTCTTTTATAAGCACATATCGTCCCTGGCTGTTCAAAAAGCTGACTGAGAGGGCCGCGAGAGATCGGGGAAAAATACAGCTCTCCGTAGTCCTAGCTTTCGTATCCATTCTTATATTTGCTTGTGTCGGCAGCATGGGCATGTATTTGTTTAGCGGATTTTTCCTTGGTGAAAATTTTAAGAGCGCCCTTGCCTATGTTTTTTGGTCGACGTTTGCCTATGCCTTGTCTGGAATGTACGGCGTCATATCCCTATTTATCTATCACACGGGTAAATCATGGATTTTATCTCTCATCACAGTGTCGACCGCAGGTCTGAATATATTGTTCACTTGGCATTTTATCAGGACCTTCGGCATGATCGGCGCCGCTTATGCTCCTGCCTTAGCATGGGCTATAATGCTTGTCGTTTCCGTCGTTGTTGTAGCACAACTTGGTAGGGGGGCTGTTCGATGACTACTTGATAAATCGCTCTATCGCTTTTTAAGTCTTCCATGTGCTCCAGTTCGTCGTTCTGCACCGCGTCAACGATATAGTGCTCCATGTGGTGGCGCATTATAATTTTGCTGATATTGGTTATGGTGAAACGTGCCGCCGAAAAAGAACTCATCGCAACCTTTTCGAACGATTTGCCGAAAAGTAGCACATGCCAATCGCCGATCGCTTGTTTCGTCATTGTAGCGGCTGCTTTGGATGAATCGTTTTGTGAAAAGAGCATAAACAGCGACGAGTAAATTATCATTTTGTGTACCAATCGTGGAAAGGAAAGCGTTATGGATAAAGATAATTCCACCAACATCATCGAGCAGATTGCGCATCGTGGCTAGATATGAAGCGGATAATAAAACAGAGAATAAGTGAGAATATCGCGATACACGAGGCACTGATGCGTGATGAAGAGCAACTGGAGATCGTCGCGCGTGTAGCTGACGCCGTTATATCGGTCATTTCTTCCGGCGGCAGGATACTGCTCTGTGGCAATGGAGGCTCCGCCTCTGACGCGCTGCACATCGCGGGGGAGCTGGTCGGCAGGTTTCAGAGGGAGCGTGGCGCCTGGTCGGCGATAGTCCTTAACGCGGACGTTGCGACAATGACAGCCATCGCCAACGATTACGGCTACGATAACGTGTTTGCGAGGCAGGTCGAGGCCCACGTCCGCCCCGGTGATTTGCTGATGGGATTCAGCACCAGCGGGAATTCGGAAAATATATGCAGGGCTGTGCGGAAAGCGCGTGAATTGGGCTGTTCTACCGCTGTCTTCACCGGAAACCAGGGCGGCAGGCTTAGGACGATGGCGGATTTCTCCATTATCGTACCCGCTAATGTTACGGCTCGTATTCAGGAGTGCCACATACTGATCGGGCATATTATCTGCGAGCTTGCGGAGGAGCAGTTGAATAATTAATGGCTAATAAAAAGTTTCACAATTATTTTATCATAAAAGGATGAATTTTAATGCAAAATTTGAGTTTTTTATCTAAATTGAAAAAAAGGATGCCATGGAACGTTTATCGTAGTCTCCACAAAAAAATAGCTTCAATGGATCTAAGTTTGAAAAATACACCTGAAAACCCAAATTTATGGGAGTACATTGCCACCAGCAAGCGCTCTTTCAGTTTGTTTTTCTGGCGTTGTGTAGGTTTTTATTTTTTTGGAAACTCTGCGGTTAATCGATCAATGATTCTTGGAAAAGTGTTTCCGTCTCCTTTATATCATCTTTTAGAAAAACATTTTTCTGGTTCATCAGATTTTTTTGATTTTGATGGAATTAAAATACCTAAAGCACGTACAAGAGAAGTCAGCCTCATCTTTGATCAGGAAATTGCGGATTTATTGATGTCGCCTCATGTTCCTCGTCCACTGTATGCATTCTGGGAAATAGAAGGCCCATATGAATTCAGTAATGACGAAGGCGATGTTGTGCAAGTACGAGAAAATGATATCGTAATTGACGCAGGAGCAAATGTAGGTTTATTCTCTGCATACGCTGTTTCCAGGGGTGCTAAAGCTTATGCGTTTGAGCCGAATCAGTCTGTTATAGACGAATATCTTTCTAAAACAGCCGAGTGGAACGATAATATCACGATATGTCCATACGCGCTTTATAACAAAGAGGATGTACTTGAGTTCTTACTGCCTCCTGATACTAATATTGGCTCCGGAAAAGTCGGCGCTGGCGGTAATAAGGAAGACAAAACTGTTTCAGTTCAGGCAGTCTCACTAGATGTATTTGTTAAAAAGCATAATCTGCCCAGAGTGGATTTCATCAAGGCGGATATTGAAGGCGCTGAGCGTTATATGCTGATGGGCGCTCAGGAAACTCTGCGTGTTTTCAAACCAAGACTCGCGCTGTGTACCTATCACTTGCCTGATGACAGACAAGTGATGAGAGATCTGATTCTCAAGGCAAACCCAAGCTACACAATTGTGCAGGAGCATCATAAATTGTACGCATGGTAATGCAAATAAATCTTTCTAATAAAGGATGAAGTCGTTGAACAAAGCAATTTTTTTGGATAGGGACAGTTGAGACGCGTGCGCTTTTTAAGCGGACATCCGTCAAAAATGTGCCTTAAAACATATTGACGCGTATAAGGCTAAATATGTGAACAGAGCTATTTTATCATTTTGTGTACCAATCGTGGAAAGGAAAGCGTTATGGATAAAGATAATTCCATCAAACTGTTTGAGGAGAAAACCATTCGCGCACGTTGGGACGCTGAAAATGGAAAATGGTTCTTTTCGGTTGTCGATGTTATTGCGGTCTTGACTGACAGTGAAAACCCCCGCCGCTATTGGAGCGACCTAAAACGTAAGCTAAAAGCTGAAGGGAGCCAGTTGTACGAGAAAATCGTACAACTGAAAATGCTCTCTGCCGAGGGCAGCGAACTGGCTGCAAATTGTAGCCAGTTGAAAATGCGTCAGAGCATGAGGACTGATGATTACGGGCCACTTGGGCAAACGCCTCCGGACTATTCGATGGCTTGTGACATCCGTCGAAAGTGTGTCTTAAAACATATTGACGCGCATAAGGAAACGCTGAATATATGAACAGAGCGATTTTTCTCGACAGGGACGGCACTATAAATATCGACAAGGGGTATTTGTACAAAATCTCGGATTTCGAGTTTATCCCGGGCACAAAAGAGGCGCTTGCCAGGCTCCAGGAGGCTGGGTATCTGCTCATAATCATAACAAATCAATCCGGGGTAGCGCGAGGTCTTTACGGGGAAGACGACGTTCGCGCTCTTCACGATTGGCTGTTGCGGACCCTTGCAGAAGACGGCATTCATATATCGAAGGTTTACTATTGCCCGCATCATCCCGATGGCAGCGTAGAGCCCTACCGATTGGAGTGCGAGTGTCGCAAACCGGCGTTAGGCCTCTTTTATCGCGCTGTATCGGAGTTGGATATCGATCTCTGCAAGTCGTATGCTGTCGGAGACAAGATGAGGGACCTTCAAATATGCGCATCCGGCGGATGCGAGGGATATCTGCTGGGGGAGGGGCATGCCATCGCAGACTTGCCGGCCAATATAAAGTATGCGCATGACTTGCTCGCCGCAGCGGAGGATATCATGGCTCTCCGCGCATAATGGGACCAACGAATGCAGATCCGTAGGTCTCAATAGCGTGAGATAGCCGCTATTGTCTAGGCGTTCAGCGTCTCTCGTCCTCATATCGCAGGAAAGCGACGTAAGGGGCCAGCTCAATATTCAGCTGTGATCAGTTCCGTTCAATCGTTCACAGCTTTGCCTTTGGCGCGGCGTATCTCCTCTATGGCGCGGAGTGTTTTGTCGGCGCCCTCGTTTATATCTGCCAATCGCTCTTCAAGGGTAGAGTCTTTTCTTCGTTCATAGTTCCACTCTCTAATTTTGTGTATATCATCAATGGTGAAGTTTGGGCTGATTATTGGTTTCGGGATATCATAAATCATTACTCTCACCTCCCACGAGTATAGACGGAGTGTAAATCAAGAGGTCGCTATAACCTTCTAAGGCGGTTACGGCTTTCACTCCCATCATGGTTTTGTGGTTCACGATGTGCTTAAAGTTCCATGAAACTATCACATCACACCTGCTTATGATT
>JAISRE010000116.1 GCA_031273805.1 Synergistaceae bacterium
TTTCATTCTCTGAATACTCCTTAACACCAAAAGGCGGGTCTGTTATAATTGCTGTAATGGAGTTCGCCAATTGTGACTTCATCCAAAGGAAACAATCACAATTTATTAGTTTATACGACATAATAATCCTCCTCAATGCTACGGTGACACTCATGGCCAATATTAAATATGCCAAATATCATCAAAGTAAATTTTAGCATATCGCACCACTGCAACGCCAACGTAGTTGCAACGGGAATAGATTTCGCTATTCCCGTTGTTCGTTGCGGCCAGCAATCATGGCGTGTAAATCAGCGCTTCATTTCCCGGGCTATTTTGGCATTATTGATACAAAGCCCTGTATGACTAAGGCATTGACGATATCTATGAAAAACGCGCCGACTATGGATACCAGAAAATAAGCCCTAGGGGCTGGGCCGTGTCTCTCCGTTATGGCCTGCATGTTTGCGATCGCGTTTGGCGTCGCCCCAAGTCCAAAACCGCAGTGGCCGCCCGAGAGGACTGCGGCGTCATAGTCCCTGCCGTTCAAGTTGAATGTCACGAAGATCGCGTACGATACCATCAGAACCACCTGACCGGAGAGGATGACGAGCATTGGTATTGCGAGATTGACCAAATGCCAAAGTTTCAGCGACATCAGGGCCATCGCGAGAAAGAGTGAGAGTGATGTGGACCCGATGGTCTCGATCAGCCTCACGTTGACGCGATACCAGCCCTTTATCTCCGCCGCATTGCGCACGACGATACCGATAAACAGCGAGAATAGATATGTCGGGACCTTTACTCCGTGTCTCCCGAAAAAATCGTACAATATGGCGCCAACGCTCATGCAGAGCGTAATCTGAAATACCGACCGCAGAATGTCGTCTCCCTCTATTGGATTTTGTTCCTCGGCCGCCAAATCCTTTTCGGCTGCCGCCAGATCCTGATTATCCTCGATGACCGGTTTCAATTTTTTTCTGATTATCAGGAATCTTGAAACAGGCCCGCCCACGATCGAGCCGGACACCAACCCGAACGTGGCGGCAGCCATGGCGACCTCCATAGCGCCGGACAGGTTGAACTGCTCGGCAAAGTATTTCGCGAATGTGGCCCCTGTGCCGTGTCCCCCGCTCATGGTGATCGACCCGGCGAGCAGTCCCAGGAGCGGATCGAGTCCAGTGACAATGGAAAGAGCCCATGAGACGATGTTCTGCAGCGCCAGAAGGACTGACGCCACGAGGAGGAACGTTATCAGCTTTGAACCTCCCTCTTTGAGCACTCTTATGCTGGCGCCCATTCCTATGGAGGTGAAGAAAGCTATCATGAAGATGTCCTGGAGTGTGGTATCGAATATCAGCTCGATGCTCGATCTCTGAAGCCCCCAGTTGAGGAAGGCAAATATGAGCCCGCCTATGACTGGGGCCGGAATGTTGTACTTTTTGAGGACGTGAATTTTCTTCCTCAAAAAAATCCCAACGAAGAGCAAAAATACAGCAAATGTAATTGTTTGTATAATATCGAAGTGAATAGTGACACCCATGCCGCGCTCAACCCCCATTTTCGTGAAAGATTAGCCTGACTTTTCTATTCATATCTCCCACTGCCGCCCGAAATGATCCGTCACAATCATATCTCTAAAAATGCCGCTGCGCTCTTCAAATATGCTGATTTTTAAATATCGACGAAAGTACATCCATGCCGCACAAAAAGGCGCGATGCTTATGGCTGAGTTACTCCGTTTCTCTCTCTCCACTTCAAGAGCAGAGCGGAGTTGACGATGACGGCGACGGAGCCCGCGTTATGCACGAGCGCCCCCAAGACTGGGGTCAGCAGGCCGGTCATGGCCAGCGTGATGGCGGCGAAATTGAGGATCATGGACGTCGCTATGTTGATATTTATCGTCCGCATCACCTTTTTGGAGAGCGACAGCAGGTGCGGGATCCACTTGATATCGTCTCCCACAAGCGTGATGTCGGCTGCGTCTATGGCTATGTCGCTTCCGATTCCCCCCATTGCTATGCTGACGAGTGCGGATTTTAAAGCCGGCGCGTCATTAATCCCATCGCCTATCATGCAGACCGGCTCGCCCATCTTCTCACATTCGTGAATGGCATGTATTTTATCCTCAGGCATGCAGCCTGGGCGGACATCACTTATTCCGGCGCTTTGCGCCATGTAATTTGCCGCGCCCGGAGCGTCGCCGGTCAGCAGAAGCGTCCGCAGCCCGGACGCGTGAATGGCTGCTATTGTATCGCGGGCATCGGGGCGCAATGTGTCTGAGAGGGCTATAAAACCAAACACACTGCCGTGTTCGGCGAGATAGAGAACGGTGCAGCCGCGCGACTTTTCCAGATCTGACATGCGGGAGAGCTCTTCGGGGATTTGTATGCCATGCTCCGATAACAGCGCTTCGTTCCCGGCCAGTATGCCCCGCCCGCCGACGCTCGCTTTGACGCCGCGTCCCGGCAGCATTTGAAATGACTCAGGCGCCCTTGGCGAATGTGTGCGTTTGCACCTAAAATGAGAGACTATGGCGCGCCCCAGCGGATGTTCCGAGCGCAGTTCGGCGGAAGCCGCTATATCCAGAATTTCGTCGGTAGACATGTCGGCGTTGCAGCTTTTCACCTCAACCACCTCCGGCTTGCCGCAGGTTAGTGTCCCCGTCTTGTCGAACGCCACCATTTTGACTGCTGCCATCCGTTCCAGCGCGTCGCCCTCGCGGACGAGAATGCCGTATTTCGTAACGTTGCCTATGCCTGCCACGATAGCTGTCGGCGTCGCGAGAACCAGGGCGCACGGGCAGAATACGACGAGCACAGTGACGGAACGGATTACCTCGCCCGTCGCAAGCCACGTGGCCAATGCCGCCGCAAGCGCCGTGAACACGATCCAGGTAGCCCAACGATCCGCTGAGGCTACGATTTTCGCTTTGTCCGCGCCGGCGGACTCCACCAGCCGGATCATGCGCCGCAGCGAGCTGTCCTCTCCGACCCTTTGCGCCACCATTTCGAATGTTCCGAACTGATTGACAGTCCCGCTCTTTACCTCGTCGCCGGGGCCCTTGTCAACAGGGAGTGACTCTCCGGTCATCACCGATTGATCTATCGAAGTCCGTCCGCGCGATATGACCCCATCGGCGGCTATGGTCTCGCCGGCGAGCACCAGCAGCGTGTCTCCGGGTTGCGCTGTATCAGCGCCCACAATTCTCTCCTCACCGCCGATAATGATTCTGGCTGTTGTCGGCGTGAGGCGCGCGAGCTTTTCGATGCCGGCGCGAGCCCTCGCCACGGTGCGTTCCTCCAGATATGCCCCGATAGCCATGATGAAAGCGACCTCTCCCGCCGCAAAGATCTCCCCGATTGCCACGGAAGCCACAAGCGCGATGGATACCAGCACATCTGCCTTGATGTCGAATTTCGTCACCAGAGCCGTAATGGCGCCCTTGATGATTGGTATTCCGCAGAGCAAAATTGCAACCCATGCAGCGTCAATCGGAGCGTCTGCAATGCGCAGCATACTGAAAAGCAGCGCAATCCCAGAGAGGGCGAGAAACATAACGGCTCTATTTGCCTCATCCTTTAGAAGGGGGATCAATAATATCACTCCTTTATACTAATAGGGGTATGCGTATATCGATTATTATACCCGTATAGGTATGGAGCGTCAAGAATTAAAAGTGGTTATATTTATGAAAGCACTGATTAAATCGCGAAAACATCTTTTAGCCATTGAGAATACGGCAACAATCGGGGGGTCTTAATCTTTACCCTTTAGGCCTCTAACGATAAATCAGCGTTTCCTTGTGTTACGACATCCTGGAAAAGTGTTCGACCGCTCTTGCAAATTCGGCAATCGTCTTATCGGCGTCCCCGTGTTCGATGCCCTCTCGCACGCAGTGATTCAAGTGCCCCTCGAGGATGACCTGTCCGACCTTATGCAGGGCGTTTTTTACCGCGTTGACCTGAATCATCACATCCTCACAGGGCACGTCCTCGTCTATCATCTTCTCGATAGCCTTGATCTGTCCCTTGATTTTATTCAGTCTCCGATGCAAATTTTCAGCATCCATGCATGCGCGCATATGAGCACTCTCCTTTGTCGGGGCGACGCCCGGGGAAGCATGAACAAAGAATATTGCATGCCTGCGATTACGTCAACTTCATCAGCTATTAAAGCCTGCATCAGTCGGTTTTGCGCGGTATGGATATGCTTTTGCCGCTGACGTGCTTTTTTGTGATATAATATAGACCGGTCTAAGACCAGTCTGAAGGAGTTGAGGAACAAGTGCAGGTAATTGGAGCGTATGAGGCTAAAACCAAATTAAGCGAGCTTTTGGCGCAAGTCAGTCGGGGCGAGACGTTTACGATAACCAAGCATGGGGCGCCGGTGGCGGTATTGACGCGCCCCGACGAGCAGGGGAACGCCAATGCCGGGGAGGCCATAGAGGCGATCAGGCGGCAGCGGCAGCGGCTTGCCCGCGCTTTTGAGGGCGAGAGCGTCAAGCGTCTCATCGATGAAGGGCGGAGATGACGCGGCCAACGTTTGTCGTCGACGCATCTGTCGTCCTGGCGTGGTTCAATCCGCTCGAGCAGAGCGACTATGCGGATAAAATACTCGGTTGTTTGAACCGGGAGGCGGCAATCGCTCCCCCGCTGTGCGCACTTGAGGTCAATAATGTTTTGCGGGGGCTTGAAAAAAAAGGCGCGCTCTCCAAACTCGAGGCGGAGCAAGCGCTCCAATCAATCGCCAATCTTCCCATAGCGCTCGACGGGACGCCTCATGGCTTTCAAATGCCGCTGGTTTCGAGCCTTGCGCGTGAGTATGATCTGACGATTTACGACGCCTGTTATCTCGAACTGGCAATGCGCTTAAACTTGCCTCTGTCAACTTTGGACAAGCAGCTTTTGATTGCGCTCGATAAAACGGAAGTTTCGCTGAAAAAACCCCAGTCATAGAGAGCTCAAAATTTTATCGAGCGCGGCGCCGACCACAGACTCCACTTTTCTTTGTATGTCGGCGGCATGCAACAGCCTGCGCCGCGCATTATCGAGCGCCTCGCTGCCCGCCGGAAAACGAGCCTCCACCCTCACCATGCGCGCCGAAATACTGGAGACGGTCTCCCCGTCGGTTATCTTATCCGCGAGGTAAAGTATCTCCGCCTCCCCTATGTGTTTGTTCGGGATCAGATCTTTATGAGAGGCCACGATCTTCGCAACCTTGCCATAACCTCGATTTCGCAGCCACTGCGCCCCTCGCGCCTCGTGATTCTTCTTCCCCTTCGCCAGATCGTGCAGCAGACACGCCGACGCGAGAAGTTTCCCGTTGATCTTGACTCCTCCCTTGGCCAGAGCGCCCATGATGAGCGCAGCGCACCTCGCGACAACACGCGCGTGCATCACCACCCGCGTTGGGGTCTCCGCGATACGAAGCAGCTCCGAACATTCATCAGCGTCCGGGAAAAATTCCGACTTGGCATACTCCAAAAGCCTCTCGTGGTCGATCTTTGTGTCCATATCGAGAGTTACAGACCTGTCCCCCGTCTGAAGATCCATCGCCTTGCAGGGACAGTTCGACAGCAGTCCGCGCAGTCCGCCCTCCCCGCTCCAGCTCAGAATTGGCTCGATCATCGTCCGCCCTATCAATGGAGGATGTCCTCTTCTTCCCATAAAGGTCGGATACACCACATCGGGGCTGCCATAACCCTCGTAAAACGCTTCGATCAGCGAAGCGTAGGTGAATGGTTTTACAAGAGGGGTGTCGACCGGGAGAACGAAAAAAGCCTCGGCATCGGAGGGCAGAGCCCTCACCCCAGCCAGCAAACTGCTGTACATGCCGGATTTATGCTCCGGGTTGAATACCGTCTGACACTTCAGACGCTTCGCCTCCTTGGTGATCTTTCCCCGGTACCCTCCCGTCACTACAATTATATCGCTCACCACGGGCGATCTCATGCGAGTCACGATTGTCTCGAGCGCCGACGATTCAGCCGCCGCAGGGAGCAGCGCCTTACACTCCCCCATGCGCTTTGAAGCGCCTCCAGCCAGAATAATGCCGGTTATTCGTCTCTTGTCATTTTTTTTCATCTCAGCCGGAGAATTCCTAGGAAAAAGAACAGCTCGGCCAGTGGCATGGGGAACAATGCTCGCACAGACCTCCAACCCCCCACGTTCTGACGTGCGGCGTTGGGTCTTCTCCGGCGAAGATAAATGGCAGCATATTATCGAGGGCGGTGCGTGCGTCATGTACTACACAGGCCGGGGCGCCTACGACAGCTACGTCTCTCCCGCCGGCGGATGACTTGGCCCAAGCCAGCATGAGCATGGCGCCCGGCAGTATCGGCACTCCGCGAAACGCTATTCTATCAGCCGCAAGACCGATGCCTCCGGGAGTCCGATCATCGGCGTCAACGCTCATTCCGCCGGTGCATACCACCAATTCGGCGCCTTCATCTATAAAGGCCCTCACAGCGGATGCAATCTCCTCCGACTCGTCTGTGGAAAACCTCTGTCCTATAAGAGTGCCGCCAAAGTCGGAAATTTTCCCCTGAAACCGGACACTGAACGCATCCTCCGCGCGTCCTGTTACGAACTCTCGTCCTGTCGTGACAAGACCCGCACGAAGAGGCGTAAACGGCATCACATCTATTGCGCCAGCCGACTTTACCGCTCGTTCGACTCGTGACCGCTCCATGACGAGCGGCATTATCCTGAAACCCGCCAGGGGATCGCCCGCCTTGACGGTCCTGTGCGGCGGCAGTGTGGCAAGCACCCAGTCAGTGTCCTCGTTTACGCGGCGTACCATATCGGGGTCGTAACAGAGCAGGCCGTCACAGAGGGCTTTTATCGTAATGCGCCCCTCCTCGGGCGGCAAGAAAGAACAATTTTTCCCGCGCAGAGCGTCACAGAGCGCGTAAGCAGCGTCGTCCTCGTGTACCTCGTCATCATCGAGGTCCAGCATGGAGAGATGTTCACGCCCCATATCACGGAGGACCGGCAGATCTGCCTCGGTCAGGATATGCCCCTTTTTAAACCGCGCGCCCTTTGTGCCGGCGCGCGCGTCTATCTGTGTCAGGTCATGCGCCAGAGGCATGCCCAGGGCGTCCTCAAGCGCTAACTGAGTCAACTTCATAATTTTTTTAGCTCCCCCAACTGAATTTCTGGTCATTACTCATGAACTAGACATGTTACGTTATATAAATATGCTATCACAACAGTCAATGACCTTCAAGCAAAGCTCGAACAATAGGTTCAAAACACCTCGGAACTTTTTAGGGAGTTCGGCGGAGCGTATGTTTATTTTTTCAGCAGCATTACGTCCTCGGGCTTTACTTTGACTGAGATAATATCGCCCGTGCGTATACTCCTCGACGCCTCGCGGGACAACTCCATTCTTACGCGTGAGAAATCTCTGTCAACCGGCGCGCCAATCGGGACAAGATTAATTATTGTGTGGAACACATCCTGAATTATGCGGATGACTCGACAGGGAAAGGCGTTTTGCTCTCCGTCATCGTCCGATGGCGACAGGTAGTGCGCCCGCACTCCGATGTAGCAAATGTCATCCTCCACATCCTCCCTGCATGTCAGGTCGACGTTCCAGTCAACGGCGTGAACCAGCCTGCGGGTTATCCTCTTTACCCTCGAATAATTTTTGCAGCCGGAGAGAAGTGACGAGGAAAGTGTATTCGGGGACTCGAAGAGTTGTTTCACTGAGCGAACAACCTCAGTCATGCCGGAGTTCATGATGCACACCTTTTCGCACAGCCGATAGACCTCGTCTCTGTTGTGCGAGACGTACATGGTAGTACCTTCAAACTCATCCAGGATGGACGAAAGCTCTCCCTCCAGCTGCCAGCGCAGGTAGCTGTCAAGAGCCGAGAGTGGTTCATCGAGCATCAACACTGTCGGCTCGCTGGCCATTATCCGCGCCAGGGCTACCCTCTGCTGCTGTCCTCCAGAGAGGTTTGCGGGATAGTGGTTTTCAAGTCCGCGTATGTAAAATTTTTCCGCCAGTTCGGCAAATCGCCCTCGCAGGTTTCTTTTCCCGCGAATGGCCAACGCCGACATTATATTGCGCTCGACGGTCATGTTGGGAAAGAGCGCATAGTTTTGGAAGAGCAGTCCAACTCGGCGATGCTGCGGAGGGAGGTTTATTTTTTTTGCGGAGTCGAAGAGCACTCGCCCGTCCGCCACTATCCTGCCCTCGTCAGGAGAGATCACCCCCGCGACGCACTTCAGCGTCATGCTCTTACCGCAGCCTGACGCTCCAAGAAGGCCCATCACCCCATCTGGCGCTTCGAATTCCACATCGAGCGAGAACGAGCCGAAATTTTTCTTTATTCTCACAGACAGCGACACGATAAAATCCTCACTGCGTCCCCCTGTAACGATTATCCAGCATGTTCACCGAGACAAGGACCGCGAACGAAATTACCAGGTTCACGCCAACCCACTTATAGGCCAGAGCGTCGTTTCCCTCCCTCCAGAGCTGGTAAACAGCAGTGGATATGGTGGCGGTCCTGCCGGGAATATAGCCTGTCACCATCGTCGTCGCGCCATACTCGCCAAGCGCTCTTGCAAACGCCAGCACTGTGCCCGCCAATATTCCCTGTCTGCAGTTCGGCATCTTGATACGCCAGAATATAAAGGCGTCGGACAGTCCAAGCGTCTGCCCGGAATAAAACAGCGTCTCGTCGAATGACTCGAAGGCGCCCCGAGCGGTTCGGTACATAAGAGGGAAAGTCACTATGGTGGTCGCGAATACAGCCGAATACCACGCCATGGTCAACTTAAACCCGAATAAATCCAGTACGACGGCGCCCACCGGCCCGAACGGCCCTATCGTCTTCAGCAGAAAAAAACCGACTACCGTGGGCGGCAGGACCATCGGAAGCGTAAGAAGACAGTCAAGCACCCCCTTGAGAACACGAGGCGCGTATGACACATAATGAGCGGCGAATATCCCGACGAAAAACGTAATCAGAGTCGAGATACCCGCCACCCGCAGAGAGTTGTAAAGGGGAAACCAATCCATAGGACCCCGGGCTATGCCCTCCTGCCGCTATTTCGACGGGAGGGAAAACCCTATGCCCTCGAACACTCCGCTAGCCTCATCCCCTTTGAGGAACTCCACAAATGCCCTGGCTGCAGGCTCGTTCTTCGTTCTTTTGAGTATCGCCGCCGGGTATGTTACGGGCGAGTGAGACCCATCAGGCGCCGAGGCCGCTATGTCGACCTCGCTGGAAGTCGCGGCGTCTGTGCTGTAGACCACGCCGCAGTCGACAGCGCCCGCCGCGACCTGAGAGAGAACCTCCTTGACGTTGCTGGCAAAACTGATTTTTTTCTGTGAGTTAAGCTGATCCCAGAGCCCGAGGTTTTTGTATATCTCCTCGGAGTATTGGCCGACAGGAACGTCTGAATTGCCGAGAGCGATCAGGGAGACCCTGTCCGTAACCGCGTCCTTGAAGTCTCTTATGCCGGGGTTTCTGCCCTTGGGGACGATCATGACCACTTTGTTGGATACGATATCAAATCGGGCGCCCTCGAGTACGAAGTCCAGTTTTTCAGTGTTGACCGACGGGTCGGCGGAGATGTCCATCTGGTTCATCTGTCTCTGGCCGGCGGAGATGAATATGTCGCAATCCGCGCCCTCCTGGATCTGAGTCTTCAACGTGCCGCTGGAGTCGAAATTATAGATGATCTTCACATCAGGAGCCGCCTTGGCGTACAGCTCCGCAATCTTGTTCATGGACTCCGTCATGGACGCGGCGGCAAACACCACAAGCGTTTTCCCATCCGCCGCATGGGCCAGAGGCGAACGCTCGAGCACAATCGCGCTGCACAATGACAGGACAACAAACATAACGGCTACACGTTTGAACAATCTCATTCTCATAAAACCTCCAGTGATATGCGCGTATATTTTTTACCGCGTCTGCCCCGCTGGTCGTGCGGTCACAATTTTTCGTTTATTTTTGCAATCAGGTAAACATTAAAGATATTATATTAGACGCAACCCATACACGCAACCCTCGCGGAGTTAAGCTCAAATCTCCAACACGTCAAAAAGTTGTATCGAACATGCTGTTTAACCTCCTCCAAAGCAGTAATTTCTACATCATTTTACGAATGCTGCCAACCTGCTTGCAGAACGGTTTTGGGGCATTCGTATTTATGAGAGGGGGCAGTTGGGTGTAAGTCAGGCGGACGGCATTTTAACCGCCCGCCGTATAAAATTCGATGCGTAGGGTGAAGCGGATTCTTCTTAAAGCCCTAGAATTTCGCTCTCGGGTAATCCGGTGTACTTTTTAATCGCCTCAACGGGAAATCCGTCAGCGCGCATTGAGCGAGCCACCTCAATCTTCTCGGCTTCCATGCCCTCTTCTCTGCCTTCCTCTCTGCCTTCCTCTCTGCCTTCCTCTCTGCCTTCTTCTCTTGCGTGCCGTATCCATACTTCCTTTGCTGCTTCCTCTATCGGGATCGCCTTCATTCTCCACTCCTCCTTTATACCTGGGCTCATATCGTCGTCCTGCACCCTGAATACTCTTCTCACGAAGTCCAAAAT
>JAISRE010000100.1 GCA_031273805.1 Synergistaceae bacterium
TGTCAGTGCTTGAGCTATCGGAGCTCGTGAAGGTGCTTGAGGAGAAGTTTGGGGTGTCCGCGTCAGCGCCAGCGATGGCCATGCCGATGATGGTTGCTCCCGGCGCCGCCGCCGCTCCCGCTGAGGAGGAGAAGACTGAGTTTGACGTGATTCTGACAGATCACGGCGCGAACAAGATCAACGTCATCAAGATCGTAAGAGAGATTACCGGCCTTGGCCTGAAAGAAGCCAAGGAACTCGTCGATAACCCGCCAAAGCCCATCAAAGAGGCTGCCAGCAAGGAAGAGGCTGAGGATATCAAGAAAAAGGTCGAAGAGGCGGGCGCCAAGGTCGAACTCAAGTAAATCAAAGCTTCCTTAGATAAAGATTGTTTCGGATAGCCATAACGGGATTTACGGTTGCGCACGGCTTCGAGATTTGACTGATATCTTCGAAAAGCCTCAAAATTAAAGCAATTCTACGTATTCATAAAAGGCAGCAGCGATTTTTCGTCGTTGTTGCCTTTTTTGTGATATATTTTATATGTAAGATTGCCTTGCACGCAAGGGGGAGAGTTTATGGTTATAGATGTGCATGTTCACGTCTATCCTCCCGAGATAGTTTCCAGTTGGGAGAGTATAGCTCTGCAAGAGAGCCATTTTGCGTCTCTTGCGCGTGGGCGTGCTCATAAGTGGGCTGCAGTTCCAGAACTGCTCTCCGCAATGGACGAGGATGGAGTCGATGAGAGCTGGATATCCGGCTTTGCGTTTAAAGACCTTGAACTTTGCAGGATATGCAACGACTACGTTATCGAGGCAGCCTCATTATCTGGTGGGCGTCTCCGTCCTCTGGCAGTGGTTCCTCCTCTCGCAAGGGGCGCTTCTGCGGAGATAGAAAGGTGTTTCGAGAGGGGCGCCATCGGAGTCGGAGAATTATTCCCGGACGGGCAGTGCTGGAGTATAGACGATATCAGGGAGACTTGGAGACTTGCCTCTCTTTGCAATGAAAATGGCATGTTTGTGCTGCTGCACGTCTCCGAACCGGTGGGGCATAAGTACCCGGGCAAGGGAAAGTCCGGTCCGAGGGAGGCCTACTCATTTGCCCTCAACCATCCGGAGCTCAAGATCATCATGTCCCACTGGGGCGGTGGTCTCTGCGCGTACGAAAATATGAAGGATGTCCGCATGGACCTCCAAAACGTGTGGTACGATACAGCCGCCACTCCTTTTCTGTATGACCATTCCATCTTTGAAAATCTGAAGTCTCCGGGACTATCGGCCAAGATACTCTATGGCTCTGATTATCCCCTCTTGAGGTTTCCGAGATATAAAAAAATGACATCTCAATCGACACTGTCTGACGCCGAAAATTCACATCTGTTATCGGAAAACGCTATTAAACTGCTCAACTCGTTTTAGCTTATAACGCCACTGCTAATTTTTAAATTTTTAAGGAAACATGATACAATAAATGACGGAGGTGGTCATTCATGAGCGCGTATGTCGCAATTGTATTTATTGCTATACTTGTAATATTCGTGTTTCTCTCATTCATATCTCTGCTGCGTCGGTATAAACGCTGCCCGTCCGATAAGATACTGGTTATCTTTGGGAAAACCGGCGAGGGAACGGCCAAGTGCATTCACGGAGGCGCGGCTTTTGTCTGGCCGCTCTTTCAGGATTGCTCTTATCTTGACCTGACGCCGATCTCCATCGAGATACCGCTTCAGGGGGCTCTATCGAAGGAGAACATCCGTATAGCGGCGCCGTCGACATTCACCGTGGGCATAAGCACGGAACCGATAGTTATGAGGAATGCCGCTGAACGTCTTTTGGAGCTCAATCAGTCCGCTGTACGGCAGGTCGCTGAGGATATAATTTTCGGCCAGTTCCGCGCGACTATCGCCACGATGAACATCGAGGAGATAAATAAGGACAGGGAGAAATTCCAGTCGGCTGTGATGGAATCGGTCGAGGTCGAGCTTGCTAAGGTCGGGCTTCGCGTCATCAACGTCAACATAAAGGACATCGACGACGAGTCCGGCTACATCAAGGCATTGGGACAGAAGGCAGCGAGCGAGGCGATCAACCAGGCCAGAATAGACGTCGCGGAGCAGGAGCGGCATGGGCAGATAGGCGTCGCTGAGGCGGATAAGGAAAAAGCGATAGGAGTCGCAAATGCCGCTAAGGAGCGCGAGATAGGGGTGGCAGGCGCCGACAAGGATCGTGAGATAGGGCTCGCCAATGCGGACATGGCGCGTGAGATCGGCATCGCGGCCGCGAACAGGGAGAAGGAAATCGGCCTTGCCGAAGCCGCCAAGGAGCGTGAAATCGGCATTGCGCGCGCCGCAAAGGAGCGAGAGATTGGCTTGGCGGATGCTGGAAGGGAGCAGCGAATCGGCGTTTCCGCAGCTGACGCTGAGGCGGTCAAGGGTGAGAATCTTGCGCGGCAGATAAAGGCCGAGTCCGACGCCGAGCTGCGCGAGAAGATGGCGGAGGCCAACAGGCGCGGCACAGTCGCGGAGAAGACGAAGGAGGCGGAGTCCATGCGCCTGGCGTATCTCGCGGAGATGGAGGCCGAAAGCGCTCGAACGGAGCGTGATAAGGCGTCTCGAATCGCGGATACCATTCCGCTCGCGGAGGCTGAGAAACAGCGCATGATTATTGCCGCTGACGCTCAGATGGAGCAGCAGAGCCGTGAGGGACGGGGAGAAGGGGAGAAGGTCAAAAACGAGATGCTTGGGCGCTCGGAGGGCATGAAGGCAGTCTTTAACGCCAATTCCGACGGCATCAGGAAACTTGTTCAGGCTGCCTCCGGTGACGCAAACGCCGCGTTTCTCCTCATGATGGCGGATCGTGTGCCGGAGATGATGGACATTCAAGCTCAGGCCATATCCAACTTCAAGATAGACAAAGTCACCGTATGGGACTCTGGCCAGTCCGGCGGCAGGGCCATCTCGAACATCGTCAGGGATTTTGCCACCAGCCTGCCCCCTCTGCAGGATCTTCTTGCCATGACTGGCGTTACAGGACCGGGAATACTTGGCAAGCCCGATGATAATACAGCTAAAAAAGATGACAGTGCGCCTTTGGAGGAGCCGGATAAATGACGATTAGCGAGTGGGAGTGGGCTCACGCAGTCATTGGGGGAGTCGCGTCGCTCATATTTTTGATGCAGACTTTCGGCGCGGTCGGAGGCGGTGACTCCGATGCGGGCGACGATGCCTCAGATTTATTCCATGACACAATCGACACGGACGACAGTCTCTTCCACTACCTCTCAGTCAGAAACTTTGTAGCCTTATTTATAGGCTATGGTTGGGTGACGTTTGCGGCGCTTTTATCCGGATCGTCCAGATTGACGTCCTCCGCGCTGGGTTTGGCGGCTGGCGTGGTTCTGGTTTTCTTGTCTCTCTACATGATTAAAACCTTCCTCAGGTTCCAGGAGGACGGGACTCTCGATTTCAAAACCCTGGTTGGACAGCACGCGTCGGTGTACATAACTATAGGCGCTTCCTCTGCCGGCAAGGTAATGGTCGATACAAAAAGAGGCAGGGCTGAGCTTTCAGCCCGCACAAATGACCCTGAGACTCTGCATCCGGGACAGCTTGTGACGATACTCGAGGTTGAGGGCGGAATTCTCTGGGTGACCGGAAAGAGCGTCGAGCCGGTTGAAGCGGCTTTAAACAAAGTTCCGCAGTAACACGCCATGATCGCTGATCCATGCCGGGTTCGAGGACACCCTGTTGGAAGCGGGATTGTTACGCCCCGCGATTCTCGATGGTTTTTTCGTGGACAGACGCCATTGAATGGATTTCCTCGATGCTTTTGTCAGCCCATAATTTGCGCTGCCATTCCGTATAATCGAATGTATCGCGTTTCATCATGCTGATAAATCGTTCGGCGTCAATCGCTCCAAGCGCGCTTATCAGCGCGTCCATCGCTTCAAGGCGCAAAATGCTGTCAGTCCTCATTTCGATTCCTCCGTTTCTCGAATAAAATCTATTGGATTGATGATTTTGATCCCAGTAATAGCTTTATTTGTCAGCCTATTATCGGTTGTTATGAAGTATTCACATCGGCAGCTTATGGCACACGCGATATGAAGCGCGTCTTTGGTTCTTATCCCTTTTTTCATGATTTCCCGACCGTGCGTCAATATTTCACCCGATGAGTGGCAATAATATTTTGCGAAATCTTTCCACGGGTAAATTGCGTCCCGCTTTTCATCGTATGGACTTTCATTCGCGACTGATCATCCCACGGTCTGTTGAAGGTGCAATTGTCCAAGTAAATTCTTATTGGGACTGCCTCCTTGCGTATCACACGCTTCAAACTTAACGCTGTTAGTATGTCATAAAAAGCTCGACATATAAAGAGCCCAAATTACCGTTCATGGGAGGTTTGATTCCCTCTGGTGTGACAACGCCGACATATTAGCCTGATACTTTTTTAGATTTTTTCATCTTGGGATCCCATTTCGATTTGAGTTTGTACATGTAATAATTTTCTTTGATTTTTTTGATCTCATAGCCGGTTTTTTCTGCCGTTCAACCCAATCTGGAAAGGCCATTTTGTCATCACCCGGCGTGCTCCCCTGTCGTCCTCCGGCGTGCCCCTCCCTGTCGTCCTCCGGCTTGACCGGAGGACCCATAATCCCCAAGGCTTAAATCAATTCACTAAACAGCTCATGCTTCATGCAAACCCGTGGGTCCTCCGGTCAAGCCGGAGGACGACAGGGGGAGCTTAAACAAAAATTGCTCCCCGCCGGACAGTAACGAACTGGGATACGCCCGTACCGAAGTTGCCTTGGAGCACCTTGCGGTCTGCCGTAAAATATGCTAACGTTACTTATGGTTTAAAAACTTACGTTACGCGTTGACTGGGGATAAAACTAATGGTTTTTACTGATGCCTCACAAAACGGACCGGGCATAA
>JAISRE010000111.1 GCA_031273805.1 Synergistaceae bacterium
GTCGATTATGTCCAGCGGATCTATGACGTTTCCCTTCGACTTGCTCATCTTCTGGCCGTGTTCGTCGCGAACCAGCGCGTGTATGTATACGTCGTGGAACGGGGGGGTTTTCATGAACTCCATTCCCATCATTATCATGCGAGCAACCCAGAAGAAAATTATGTCAAACCCGGTGACGAGAACAGAGGTCGGGTAATACTTTCTGAGCGCCGGCGTGTCGTCGGGCCAACCCATCGTTGAGAAAGGCCAGAGAGCGCTGGAAAACCACGTGTCCAAAACATCCTCGTCCTGACGCAGATTCGCGGACCCGCACTTACACGCGGACGGCGTCTCCAGCGACACGATAATCTCTCCGCAGTCGCCGCAGTACCACGCGGGAATGCGATGTCCCCACCAGAGCTGTCTCGATATGCACCAGTCTCTGATATTCTCCATCCACTGATAGTATGTCGCAGTCCATTGCTCCGGTATGAAGCGGATCTCCCCCGCATTGACCGTCCTTACGTCGTCATCGGCCAGCGGACGCGTGCGCACAAACCACTGCTCGGAAAGGTACGGCTCGATTATCGTGTCGCATCTGTAGCAATGCCCCACTGAGTGTATATGATCGGCTTCATCGAGCAGAAGACCACGTGTGCGCAGGTCCTCAACCAGAGCATGTCGAGCCGTGAAACGATCCAGCCCCGCATATTTTCCAGCGTTTTCGTTCATTATTCCGTGGTCGTCTATCACCTGAACGGCCTCCAGATTGTGCCTTTGCCCAACCAGGAAGTCGTTAGGGTCGTGAGCCGGAGTTATTTTAACTGCGCCTGTTCCGAAATCGGGGTCGACCATGTTGTCCTCGATCACCGGTATCGAGCGCCCTACAAGAGGAACAATGACCCTGCGCCCGATCAGATGCCTGTTCTTTTCATCCCTTGGATGAACCGCTATCGCGGTATCTCCGAGCAGCGTCTCGGGGCGCGTCGTCATAACGACGAGTCCCTCAGCGCCGTCTCCATCCTCGAAGATATATCTCACGCTGTAGAATTTACCGGAGACCTCCCTGTGTTCGACCTCCAGGTCGGAGAGAGCGGTCAGACAGCGCGGGCACCAGTTGATCAAATATTTCCCTCTGTAGATGAGATCCTTGTGATACAGGTCGACGAATACGCGGCGTACCGCGCGCGAGAGCCCCTCGTCCATAGTGAAACGCTCCCTTTCCCAGTCACAGGAGGCGCCAAGTTTTTTCAGCTGGTTTATTATCCTGCTTCCATACTCCTCTTTCCACTCCCACACACGGGAGACAAAAGCTTCACGGCCAAGCTCATGCCTGTCTTTGCCCTCCTCGCGCAGGGTTCTTTCGACTACGTTCTGAGTGGCTATGCCGGCGTGATCCGTGCCCGGCATCCAGAGGACGCTGAAACCCCGCATTCTTTTTGAGCGGCAGAGTATATCCTGCAATGTGTTGTCAAGCGCGTGACCGAGATGCAGTGAGCCTGTGACGTTGGGCGGAGGAATAACTATGCTGAATGGGGGTCTGTCACTCTCTGGATCGGCTTTAAAAATGCCGTCTTCTATCCATTTTGCGTACCACTTATCCTCTATAGGTTTAGGGTCGTAGCTCTTGGTGAGACTATCCGCTCCCCTGGTCAAGTGCTCCATCAACTTCTGCCTCCCTAATATTGTGTAAATCCCGCAACTTTATATTTTATAACTATCAATTTAGATTGAGTGGAGACTCAAGTCACTCGAACGAACGGAGCGAATCGGCGGACGGCACGATGTCGGACGAGTGGCGCAAGTAAGCTCAAAACCGCGTTCTTCATGCGGTTTTGAGCGGCATGGATGCCCACGCGCCACGGTCCGATTCGCGTAGTGAGTCGGGTGGCTCGAGTCTCCAGAACTACGACATGTGACAAGCCAATAGCCATATTATATTTTAACCTGAAACTCATCTATAATTTGCAATATAGCCACTCTCAACCCATCCATCACAGCATCATTTCTGCCGGATGTCACTACGGGCGGCACAACTGACACAAGCCCCGACTCGACATACTGTCGGTAGAAAACCTTAGCGCGGCCATGCGGCGTCTTGTCCCCTTTGGTGAACACGATTAACCTGGGCATATCCAGCTCATCCATCCACGCTGTAAGCTCAACATCCCCTGTCTGAGGGCCGTGTCTGAAGTCTATCAGGTGGACGACGAACACAATATCGCGCATCGAATGAAAGTAACCTTCGACCAGTCTCCACCATCCGGCCCGCTCATCTTTGCTCCGCGAGGCATAGCCGTATCCAGGCATGTCGACAATACAAAATTCTCTCTCACCGCACTCTTTTCCGGTGGAGTGAATCTTGTAAAAATTCAGGCTCCGCGTCTTACCGGGCTTCGAGCTTACGAAGGCTACTTTCTTGCTGAGCCTGTTCAAAAGCGCGTTAATCAAGGTCGACTTGCCAACGTTGGACCTCCCCACAAAGACAACCTCGGGCAGTTGCG
This sequence comes from Synergistaceae bacterium, assembly GCA_031273805.1. Lineage (GTDB taxonomy): Bacteria > Synergistota > Synergistia > Synergistales > Synergistaceae > JAIRKI01. The sequence continues at coordinate 2,484 of JAISRE010000111.1, forward strand.
CGGGAGGGAGCTGGCTCAGGTTGAAGACGGTACAGATTGTCTCGGAGTTCCAGTGAATCAATTCTTTTCCTTCTTTATCAGCGCAAGATTAAAGACCTCGGACACGTGGGAGACAAAGTGAAACGTCATATCCTGTCTCGCCCACTCCACAAGTTCATCCACATCAGCGCTGTTCTCCTTGGGCAGTATGACCGTAGCTATTCCGTTTCTCTTTGCCGCCAGAACCTTCTCCCTCACTCCCCCGACAGGAAGCACAGTACCCCGAAGGGTGATCTCCCCCGTCATCGCAATGTGTGAGTTAATGGCGCGTTCCGAGAGAGCTGACAGCATGGAGAGCGCGAGCGTGACGCCGGCGGAAGGACCATCCTTTGGTATAGCTCCCTCGGGCACATGCACATGAATATCTATCTTATCCCACTCGAGCGAACTGAGGTCGTACTTCTGACAGCACGAGCGGAGATATCCCAATGCGGCTTGCGCGGACTCCTGCATGATGTCTCCCAGGTTACCCGTGAAGGTTACCTTGCCGGCGCCCTTCATAGCGACCGCCTCGATGACCAATACATCTCCGCCTGATTCTGTCCAGGCGAGACCCATAGCCGCGCCGACCGAATCCTTCCTCGGCAGGCGCGCCTCATGCAATTTGGGAGCGCCCAGATAATTCTTGATCGACGACGAGGATACCGATGCACTCTTCGGGGGGGTCCCTTCAGACTCGCTGTCGCTCACTATACGAGTGGCGATCTTGCGAGCTACCTTGGAAAGCTGCCTGTCGAGCCCGCGAACACCGGCTTCACGGGTATATTCAGTGATAATCTTATTCATAACCTTCTCTGAGATCTTTATATTATACTTAGATATGCCGTTATCCCGCAAAACTTTTGGCCACAGATGACGCGCGGCAATATGCAGCTTCTCCTCAGAGACATACCCTGGAATAGATATTATCTCCATTCGGTCAAGCAGAGGCCGTGGAATTGTATGTGTAACGTTGGCCGTAGTTATGAACATAACCTGACTCAGATCAAATGGGACCTCCAGGAAGTGATCGGTGAAGTCTCTGTTCTGTTCCGGATCCAGCACCTCGAGCAGTGCCGATGACGGGTCTCCCCTAAAATCATTACCCACCTTATCTATCTCGTCCATTAACATCACTGGGTTTTTGACGCCGGCCTGCTTTAACTTCTGTATAATTCTGCCCGGAAGCGCTCCTATATAAGTTCTTCTGTGTCCTCTGATCTCCGCCTCGTCCCTCATTCCTCCAAGGGAGAAGTTCACAAATTTACGGTTAAGCGCCCTCGCTATTGACTTGCCAAGAGACGTCTTGCCGACGCCTGGCGGTCCGACAAAGCACAACACCTGGCCTCTTCTGACCTCGTTGCCCATCAGCCTCTGTACGGACAAAAACTCCAGGATGCGCTCCTTCACCTCGTCGAGACCATAGTGATCCTCATCCAGCACGGATCTCGCTATGCTGATATCGAGTCTGTCCTGCGACTTTTTTTTCCACGGCATATCGGAAAGCCACTCTACATATGTTCGGGAGACGGTGGCCTCAGCTGACATTGACGGCATCTTGGCCAGACGGTCGAGCTCAGATATGGCTTTTTTCTCGACGTCCTTGGGCATCTTCGATTTTTTAATCTTGCCGCGAAGCTCCTCATATTCCGTCATAGCGTCAGGTTGGCCCAACTCGGCCTGTATCGCCTTGAGCTGTTCTTTGAGATAGTACTCCTTGTTGTTGCGCTCTATCTCCCGTCTGACTTTGTCGTGTATCGAGTGCTCCATTTCCAGCAGGTCCGTCTCCCGCATCAGAATGCGCAGTATCCTGTCCATGCGCTCCTCGGGATTTAAAAGCTCCAGAAGCTCCTGCTTTTCGGCTATCTTGACCTGCATGTGTGACGCTATGATATCCGCGAAGAGAAATGGCTCCTCCACACTCGCGAGTGAAAAAGCCACCTCTATGGGCAATTTGGGGTGAAGGTTTACATAGCGCTCGAACTGTTCCAGAACCGCCCTCCGCAGAGGCTCGGTTCTGGATGATGTATCCCCTTCAAACGCCACGGTGGACGCGTCCGCGCTCAAATAATCTGAGGAGACGATATAATTGCTCACGAAAGCCCTGATGTGCCCCTCTATCAACACCTTGGTCGAGCTGTCGGGAAGTCTCACCATCTGTATAACATGACACATAGTCCCCATGTTGTAGAGTTCGTCAGGCCCGGGATCCTCTGAAGCGCTATCCTTCTGGGCGACAACGAGGAGATTTTTATCGCTTATCGACGCCTCCTCGACACCCTTGATCGAGCGAGGTCTGCCCACAAAAAGCGGCGCGATGATCCCTGGAAAAATGACTATGTCCCTGACGGGCAATACCGGAACTATTGGCATTAAGCGACCTCCCTCGAGTGCCTTTCTGTTACCTCCGGGTCACCTGTCCCGTTTATGAAGTCCTCTGTAATGAGAATTCTGCTCACCTTCTCGGAGCGGGTCGGCAGATCGAACATGAGGTCGATCATGGATGACTCGAGCACGCTTCGCAATCCTCTGGCGCCTGTCTTCTGCGCAAGAGTAAGCGTAGCTATCGCGTTTATTGCATCGTCCGTAAACGATAATTCCACATCCTCAAGCGAAAAAATTCTTTGATACTGCTTAATCAGCGCGTTTTTCGGCTCACGCAGTATTCTCACCAGCGTGCCGTGATCTAGGGAGTCCATCGGGACTACAACCGGCAGACGGCCTACGAACTCCGGGATAAAACCGTATGTTGTAAGGTCGCCCTGCTGAATTTCCTTAAGCAGCGACTTCGCGTCATCAGGATGATTGCTGACGATATTCCCGCCAAATCCTATCATTTTCTTATTGACACGGCGCGCGATCACATTCTCTAAACCGTCAAAAGCGCCTCCGCATATAAAAAGTATATTTTTAGTGTCAATCTGCACGAAGTCCTGGTTCGGATGCTTGCGGCCGCCCTTTGGCGGAACATTTGAGACGGTTCCCTCCAGTATCCTGAGAAGCGCCTGCTGAACGCCCTCACCGGATACGTCCCTTGTTATGGACTGTGATTCAGACTTGCGCGATATCTTGTCTATCTCATCGACATAAATAATCCCGTGCTCTGCGGCATGGGCATCGTACTCCGCAGCCTGCAGAAGCCGAACGAGGATATTTTCGACATCCTCCCCGACATACCCGGCCTCAGTCAGAGTAGTGGCGTCCGCCATCGCAAACGGGACCTTAAGGAAATTCGCCAGGCTCTGGGCGAGCAACGTCTTCCCACAACCGGTAGGGCCAAGCAGCAGAACGTTGCTTTTAGGCAGTTCCACATCGTCCTTGTTCCCCGCAGCAGCCGATCTTATCCGCTGATAGTGATTGTAAACCGCGACGGACAGAACTTTCTTCGCCCTCATCTGGCCAACCACATACTTATCGAGGTATTCCTTTATCTCGTAAGGCTTTGGCAGCTTCTCCTGCGTTACTGGCAGCGGCTCCCCCGAACCTTGCGGGATTTCCAGCTCGTCGCGTATGATCATATTACAAAGCTGAACACAATCCGTGCAGATATATGCGCTGGAACCGGCAATCAACTTTGGAACTTCATCCTGCCCCTTCCCGCAAAAAGAACAGCGCACTTTTCTTTTGCGCCCGTCCCCGTTGTTGTCATATGGAAACACCGTCAATCACTCCCTATCCAGAGGAGCGGCGCTATCGCTTTTCAATAACCTTGTCGACAAGCCCGTACTCCACAGCTTCTGCAGCGGACATAAAAAAGTCCCTGTCAGTATCACTCTCTATTCTCTCCATCGGTTGGCCCGTATGATGAACAAGGATACTATTTAACGTGTACCTTGTTTTTATTATCTCATCGGCCTGAATCCTTATGTCCGCCGCCTGTCCCCGTGCGCCGCCGCTCGGCTGATGTATCATAATACGGGCATTGGGAAGAGCGATTCTCTTCCCCTTGTCGCCTCCGGCAAGGAGGACCGCCCCCATGCTGGCCGCCTGTCCTGTACAGATGGTCGACACCGGACACTTTATATACTGCATTGTGTCATATATCGCCAATCCGGAAGAGACGACACCGCCGGGGCTGTTGATATAAAGATACACATCCTTGTCAGGATCCTCGCTCTCGAGAAACAGCAGCTGGGCTATTACGAGGTTAGCCATCGCATCTTCGATGTCGGAGCCGATGAAGATGATGCGGTCCTTCAGCAATCGGCTGTATATATCGTACGATCTCTCTCCTCTGCCGGTCTGTTCGACAACTATGGGGACGAGGTATGACCTTGGTTCCATCCTGTCAGTAGACATCTCTTATCCCTGTTTACTCCTCTTCTGTGTTTTCAGATTTCTCTTCAGTCTGATCGGAGGACTCCGAAACCGGCTCCGGCTCCGGCGCCTTTTCAATCACCTGCACCATGGACGCCAGATGCTTTATGGTGTTTTTAGTCCGCACTTGCATAGCCAGTGCCGTAAATTCCTGTTTGTTCTTGCCGAGAGAGTCGGCAAGCTCCTGAGGATTAACTTTCATGTTGTTTGCCATCACTATTATCGCTTCATTCAGATCATCGGAAGTAAACGATATCTCGTCTCTATCGGCAAGGGCATCCAGAACGAGAGTATTGCGCACTACCACTTCAGCGCGTTTTCTTAAATTATTGTCGAACTCGTCTACGCTCAAGTTGTTGTTGGCGAGGTAGTCATTCAGCGAAAGCCGGAGTTCGTTCTGCAAACGGCTGTCGTGCTCCCGACGCATGGCGTCGTATTGCCTGTTTACCATACTCTCCGGGATGTCGACCTCAGCCGCATCGACAAGAACTTTAACAGCCGATTCACGGAGGCTGGCCTCGCTGCGCTCACGCGCGCTCTCCTCCATCTGCTCGCGAAGATCGCTCTTCAACGCGTCAACAGTTGGATACCTGCCTTTTGAAATTTCCATTATTTTTTCATCGACGGCCTCTGGAATGACCCTCTTCATGAAGTTCAATATTTCCATCTCATAATATACCGTTTTCCCGGCCATCCGCGAATCAGGATAGTCGTCCTCCAGCTTTATCTCGAAGGAGAACTCCTCCGCCGGTTTGTGCCCTACTATCGACTCCGCAATATCGCTTCGCAGCATGTCCAGGTATAAAACGTTTTTATTTTCTTTCTCCATCTTCTTTTGGTTTCCATTACCCTGTATGACAAAAGATGAATACTGCGCCTCCACTATATCATTGGGCGTCGCCGGACGATCGTCATCTATGGGCTCGACAACCGCGTTCGACTCGAGTATCTGCCTGAATGACGCCTCCACATCGGCGTCTTCGACCTCGAACACGGTCTTCTCCGCTGAAAGCGAGGCGATATCGGGCAAAGTTACCTCCGGGCGCACTTCAAATGTAAACTCCAACTCCAGCGGACGTCCCTCGGAAATTTCCCCGAACTTTCCCTTGGGCTCGAAGACCAGGTCCAAATCGTACTCTGAGACAATGATATCGAGAGCCTGGCTGACCAGGTGTTCCATTGTTTCCTTATATATTGCCGCCCTGCCGAAGTAAAGTTCGAGAGTCTTTCTGGGAACATGTCCCTTGCGGAAACCCTTTATGTTCGCCTTACCCGACAGTTCACGAATAGTTTCATTAACTGCGCGGTCCACATCTCCGGCCTCGAACTCGGCCTTGACAACAATAACATTTCCCTCTTGAGAGAGAATTTCCGATTTCAAACGCTACAACCCCTTTCGGATTACCGTATCGCACGTTTAACCCTGCAATTGTATCACAAGAGTCTTTTTTTTCATCAAGAGTTATTTGCAAGAGTGGAGTTTTTGAATGAATTTTTTAGCGAACCTGCTTGTTCATTATTAACAATCACATATAAACAGTCGCATCACGCGAATGCGGCTAAGGAATCACCGTCACTGATTAACATTCAGTCCCGCGACACCAGGGAGACGCTGATTTAATGTTCTTTGCAGCGAAATGGAGCGGATTCGTTCTCCATCGAAATGGATGGCGAAAAAAGGACCGCAGTCGTAGCAGAGCTACGGCGAGGATTCTTTTTTTGACAGACATGAAGAGGGAGGAGGAATACGCCCATTGCAGCCCAAAGGTTATTGAATCAGCGTCTCCTTAGACTATCCAGCTGTTTACATTGCTGACCGCCGTCCTGCGATCCCAGTCGGAAAACACCTGCTTGGTATACTCATAGGAGCGATAAGCCATGAGATAAGTGAAAGATACCGGCATATCGCCGAGCCAACCCTCAATTTGCCTGAATTGGTAGGTGGTCTCCAGATGTCCTGGACCGGTTAACGTGACAATGTCACGATTGCCAAGAGATTTAGGCGGGAGGAACTCCCTTTCTATACCGTATATAAAAGCCGATTGATGGGCTGCATCCTGGACCGCTCCTGCTTTTGACGTAGATCTTATGTTCATCCATGATCACTCCAGTTACCCCTGATTAACTTCCATAATGTAATTATCGGTGGAAGCCAAAATAAATTTACAGTTGAAGCAAATTCTCCTTCGCTTTTATAATACTAGAATATTATAGTTTTGTCTAACTGGAATGACGCGCTCAAATTTGAGCAAACACGTATCTTTAGCCAGTCGTTAGCGCTAAAAATATAGTATTATTCAATGGATGAGATCCTTGGGGGATCGCCGATTAAATGTTCTTCGAGCGAAGCGGTTTTTCATGGACAATCAAAAACTCTAAAAACACTGGAGGCATCGATATGTCGTTGCAGGAAAACGCTGTTTATCCAGCTCCGCCGGAGTATAACACCTTCAAAAAAAAGATTCAGGAGTTAACGGGAATCGACTTGGATGCCTATAAATATCAGATCCACAGACGGATACACATGTTAATGCAGAGATGGGCTGTGAAATCATACGATGAATATTACAGGACAATAGCCAACAATCCGGACAAACTCCGCGAGTTTTTGGACTACCTCACAATAAACGTCACTGAATTTTTCAGAAACGCGAATAGATGGTGGGAGTTGAAGGACAAAATAATTCCGCAGATGTACAAAGATCTTGGGCACCAGCGGCTCAAATTCTGGAGCGCTGGATGTTCAACCGGTGAGGAGCCGTATTCTTTGGCAATTCTCGCGATCGAGTCGAAGGTGGCCAATTCTCAGCCGGTGCTGGCTGGAGATATCGACCAGGGGGTTCTGGCTAAAGCGCAGGAGGGCACTTATCAAAAACGGCAGATAACAAGCGCGCCAAAGGAGTGGATACCAAAGTACTTCATCGATGTCGACGCCAACACCGTCAAGGTTAAGCCGGAGGTCAAGGAGAAGGTCAAATTTAAGCACATGAACCTCATAAAGGACAAATTCGAGAGCGGGTTTGACATCATACTATGCCGCAACGTCGTCATTTATTTCGGCACAGAGACGAAGTCGGCTCTCTATAAAAAATTCCTGGGGGCCCTGCGTCCCGGAGGATATTTGGTGACCGGCGCCACCGAGCAGATATTCGACTACAAGACCATCGGCTTCGAATCAGCCGGCCCGTTTTTATACAGAAGACCGACAAAATAAAGCCTGATGGGGCGTAATCACGCAATTGCGATTATGCCCCATCAGGTTCAAAAAAATCAGGCTTGCTCCCCGCAGGCTCGCATAAGATCTCCAAGCGGGATATCTGTCCACTCCGTCATATCCGGTATTTTAAGAGAAACAGTCATAGCGCTGGGCTCCGCAACTATCTGATAGACAGTGTGATCGCTGGTTGCGCCGAGGTCCTCGATGCGTGTGTCCATAATCTTCTTCATGCGCGAGGCGTCGATGCTGCCCTTGAAGTGTTCCGCAAGGTTGAGCAGATTCTGCCTCCGCTCGCGAGTCTTATAAAATTTTCCGTCATCAGGCCTGGGAAGCCCCCATGACGGCTCTGTGAAATGATTGGTCGCAACCATCAATCCAGGACGACGCACGGACAACCTGCGTTTTACATCGAACACAGGCCACTCGAAACAGCGGGAAGTCTGGCCGTCAGCGGCGCCAATCACATATGCGAAGTTGGACCTCGTCGAGTGGAAGAAGCTCTCCAATTGATCGAGGTCGGGAGAGTCCAGCAGGAACATGAACAACTCAGCGATGGCAGGGACTCGGTTATGGTACTGCAACGCTCCGCCTGACGGCTCTCCGTTGTTCAGTTCGAGAAAAATACCGCGCTCGTTGATTCCGGTGGTGAGGTATATCCCGCCTGTATATCCTATAGTTGCTGTGGCGAGCGAACCGTCCGTCGGATGGTATATAGTGACAGTCAAATACTCGCCCAACTCACGGAACCATCCGAAATAATCGTAATTTCTACCGTAAATGAGGGCCCCCGACGAATATTCCCCCCACACCGCAACGCCGCTGCAATTCATCGGAGGAGGATTCCATATATCCCCCGCCACTATAACCTCCACCGCGTTGAGAAGTATGTGGCGGTCAAAGTCAAGGCCCGACGTCTCAGCCATACCGGCTATGACCTCCTTGAGTCGGTATGGATAGTTCGAGTAAAAGTCCTTCGCCACCGCGTCGAGCTCTTCACGGCTTCTGCCGCCTGATTTTATAAGCGCGTCCTCGATAGAGCGCCGGTACATACCGCAGATCGCGTCTCCCGCCAATTCCCCATACTGACGCCCCATCTCGCGCCACGTACCGCGCAAATCAAGCACCGTAAAATTTCCAAATTTAAGGGCACGCGCGCCTTCGTATTTTTTCGATTCGCATCTTGTCTCAGCGCCACTCATCAACAATCACCTCACTATACATAAAATTATAACAGCAGAACGGCCTTTTTTCGCGCGTTAAGGACTGAACTGTTGTGTCAGAGCTTACTTACGGCGCGCCGCCTCCCCGGCAGGGCGAACAGGGATGCGGATTTGGGTATTGACAACAACCCCGCCGCAAAAATAACATGGGATCGATACGATACTACAGTGTGAGGTGCAGATTTTACGAACACAATGAATATAACAGAAGAGATTACAGACAGGCTGCATAGATACTCCGAACTGCTGAGCGAGGCGAACAAAAGAGCCAGGCTCACCGGGCCATCGGACCCAGACGTTATTTACCGCGAGCTCGTCACGGATGCGCTCGCGGCGTTGCCTTTGCTGGACAATTTCAAGTCAGGCAGTTCATTCATCGACGTAGGCACCGGCGGAGGCTTGCCGGGCCTGGTTTGGGGCGTCTGCCGCCCTGATATGAACGGAGTCCTGCTTGACAGCGTAAGGAAGAAGACGGATCTGTTGCGCGAGATAGCGGACAGACTAGCGGTTAAGAATATAAGGGTCGTAAATGCCCGTTCTGAGGACTTTGCCGCCGCAGAGAGGGAAATCTTCGACATCGCCGCAGCGCGCGCGTTGGCCCATTCCTGTATTCTCTGCGAGTACCTCTCGCCATTCGTCAGGGTTGGAGGCCTGCTGATAGCTTTCAAGGGCCCGGGCGCAGAGGCGGAATTGGACATACCCGCCGATAAGTGGCAAATACTCGGCATAGGCGAACCCGTCGCAGAAACATACAAGACCCATCACGACGGACGACGGCTGATCATCTGGCGCAAGATATCGAAGTGCTCCAAGAGATACCCTCGCAAGCCCGGGGAGGCGAAAAAAAATCCGTGGGTAAACGTCACGTCCCGTACTTACTCAGAATCTCGATGAACTTGTCGTCATCCACGTTGCCGCCTGAGATGACAAGCCCAACCTTTTTGCCTCGCACGTCAACCCTGCCGGACAGGAGCCCAGCTGCGGAAGTTCCCGCAGCGCCCTCTATCACAATGTGGTGATTTTTATGGATGAGCGCCATCGAACGGGCTATCTCCTCCTCCGATACGTCAAGTATGCCGGTTATATTTGCGCGGATAAAGCCAAAGAGCTTAGCGGAAGCGGTTCCTCCAAGCGCGTCCGCCACCGAGTCCAGTTCGTCCACCGGCTCCACTCTCCCGGCGGCCCAGGCATGGCTCCAACTCGGGTTATTCGCGGCAAACGCGCCCCACAGCTCAATACCAGGTCTGAGCGCCCGCGAGGCCACAGTAACCCCGGTGATGAGCCCGCCTCCGGAGAGCGGGCAGAAAATAACATCCAGCTCAGGCTCGTCCTCCAACATCTCAAGAGCGAGAGTTCCCTGCCCTGCGGAGATGTATGTATCCTCGTAGGCCGACACAAAGGAGAGTCCCTCCGCGTCGGCAAGCTCCAGCGCGTAGCGCTCCGTATCGTCGTACTGAGCGCCGACCACGCGAAGATCGACATAATGCCCTCCGCGCGCGAGAACAGACGTCTTCTTCGTCTCAGGACAGGTCTGCGGCACACATATCACGGCATTCGTCTCCAGCATTGCGGCAGCTGACGCCAATCCCTGAGCGTGATTTCCGGACGAGGCGGTGATCACGCCGCGAGCTCGTTCTTCCGGACTGAGCGAGTACATTTTATTTATCGCGCCGCGTATCTTGAACGAGTTTGTGTACTGTAAATTCTCGAGTTTCATGTATACAGACGCGCCAGTCAATTCGGACAGCTGGCGCGAGTACTCCAGAGGGGTGCGCCGCGACTTGCCCGCCAGTATCCTTCGAGCCTTTAAGATGTCTGTAATGTCAGGTATCCTGATGCAGTTAGGATCGTCCAGCGGCTTCAATCGCCCCACCTCTGTTCGTGATCCAGGAGCCATTCCTTGCGCCACAGTCCTCCGCCATAGCCTGTAAGTTTGCCGTCCCCCCCTATCACTCTGTGACAGGGAACTATTATCGATACCGGGTTATGATGATTTGCGCCGCCTACCGCGCGAGCGGCCTTTGGACGGCCCACCAGCACCGCTATCCTTCCGTAGCTCCAGACCTCTCCATACGGGATCAGCAGAAGCGCGCGCCAAACTGAGAGATGGAATTGAGTTCCCCGCAAATCAAGCGGTATGTCGAAAGACTTGCGCGATCCTTTGAAATACTCGTCGAGTTGGGAGATACATTCATTGACAAAAAAACTCTTTGCCGATGAATGCTCGGTGGGATCTTCGTCCGTAAAATGCAGTTCCTTCACGCCAACGCCAGTGACGAATATGGCGATGTTTCCTATAGGTGATTCATAAATCCCACTCGAGCTCAACAAATTACAACGCCCCTCTCATACCAATCTGGATAAAATTTTTGTATTTTACCAAATCACCAAGATTAATTTACCATATAATACTACAGTTCGCCATCTCTCCCCAAAAATCAACTTTGATGCTTCTGAATGCGCCATTATCAACAAAATTAACGCTCCAAAAAATTTTCAAAAACACTTGTCAAATTTCCGAAGCTGTGATAGGCTTTCTAAAATTGCTTGATGTTACTGTGCGTCTAGTTGATGGGACGGTGGACAGGATGAAGAGTGCAATAGGTCAGTTGGAAATGTTTTCTAATAATACCGGTCTTTGGTGGTGGCGTGGCTAGAACGCCCCACAGATCTCCTTATTGAAATTAGGGGCTCTCTGGGTTTTATAACTCATTAGAGCCCCTTTTTATATTTAAAGATCATTATCTACAACGGCAATAAACAAAAAGGCGAGGGGCGCCGAGTAAAACGCTCCTCGTTTTTTTATTAACCTTGAAGGACGGTGAATGCAATGAAAAAAACAGAAACAGCGCTTGAGGGACAAAGTAATATCGAGATCGAAGAAAGAGGGATGAATGTGATGGAAAAAAGGGAAGTTGCGTCTCAGGAGAAAAATGGGCTCGGCATTCAGGATATACTGCTTATCGGCATATTGCTCGCGGCGGGAGCTGTCCTGAAATTTTTCGTGGGTACTGTCATCAACTTTGGAATGAAGCCAAACTTCATAATAGCCATGTACTGCCTTATCATTCTGCTCATCAAACCGCGAATGACAGAGGCTTGCGTCATCGGCCTGCTCTCAGGCGCAATATGTCAGTTTTTCCCAGGGCAGCCCTGGATAAACTTCGTCAGTGAACTGGCCGGCGCAGTCGCAATGTGCGCATTGGCGCGCCTCCCCATGAAAACGAGCCTGACCCCGGTCAAGACTGTGGTCTCCACATTCCTGAGCACACTCGTCAGCGGATTCTCGTTCATCGGGGTAATGTACCTCATGTACTACTCGGGAGCCGATATAACTCCAACACCCCTGGCCGCGTTCATGGCCATAATCTTTGGGACGGCGTTCATCAACTCCATCATCGTCCTGGTTCTCTACACGCCGCTGAGGCTGGCGCTCAAAAAATGATAAGAATAAACAGCGTGAGCTTCCGCTACGGAGAAAGCCTGAGAAACGCGATATCCGATGTATCGCTCACAATAGACGACGGCGACTTTCTGGGCATCATAGGAGCGAGCGGCGCCGGAAAATCGACACTGGTTTACTCGATAAACGGCGTGATTCCGCACCACTTTCGCGGTGATTTTTTCGGCGAGGTTCTGGTCGATGGAATGGACACGGTCCAAACCAGGCCGGAGGAGCTGGCAAAATTTGTCGGAAGCGTGCATCAGGATATAGACAGCCAGATGGTCGCCTCGGTGGTCGAGGATGAGATTCTGTTCGGGCTCGAAAATTTCAAGACGCCTCACAGCGAGATAGAGCTCCGCATAGAGGAGGCTCTGGCAGCTGCGGGTATATCGGGCCTCCGCGACAGGGATATAGGCTCCCTCTCCGGAGGACAGAAACAAAAAGTCGCCATAGCCGCGATAATCGCGCTGCGGCCCAAGATAATTCTGCTGGACGAACCGACGGGAGAGCTCGACCCTCAGTCGAGCAGAAAGGTATTCGAGACGCTGCGTGAGCTCAACGAGAGATTCGGCATAACGGTCATCGTCGTTGAACAAAAAATTATGCTGCTATGCGAATTCTCGAAACATCTGGCTGTCATGGAACGTGGCGGCATGATCCTGAACGGTCTGGTACACGAGGTGCTTCAGCGCGCCGATAAACTCGAGGAGGCCGGCGTCAACATACCAAGAGTTACGACGCTGGCGCGAAAACTGCGCGAGCGCGGGCTCTACTCCGGAGCCATGCCGCTTGACCTGGATGGAGCGCGTGTGATGATGAGGGAAGCGATGCGCGATGCTGCGCTTTGACGGGGTAAGTTTTTATCGTGGTTCTGAAAAAATCATAAATGACGTGTCCTTTGAGATCGACAGAGGGGATTTCGCAGCTCTTCTGGGCGAAAACGGCGCCGGAAAATCCACCCTCTGCCGTCTGTGCAACGGACTGCTAAAACCAGACTCAGGCAGAGTAACGGTCTGCGGGAACGACACATCGAGCGCCAAGACAAGCGCCATTGCCAGAAACGTCGGATTTCTGTTTCAGAACCCGGACAGGCAGCTCTGCCAGAACACCGTGCGAAAAGAGATACTATTCGGGCTGGAACATGTTCTCTCCGACAGAGCGGAGATGGAGTCCCGGACTGAAGAGATGCTGGAGATGTTCTCTCTCGACGGGAAACGTGACCCGTTTGGGATGAGCAGAGGCGAGCGTCAGCAGGTGGCCCTCGCCTCCATCCTGGCCTGCAAGCCGCAATTGCTGATACTCGATGAGCCCACAACAGGGCTCGACTACCGCGAGTGCGTGACGATAATGGGGATAATCTCCCGCCTCAACGCGGAGGGGACGACAATATTGATGGTCTCCCACGACATGGAGGTGGTCGGAGACTTTGCGGAGCGGGCGCTGGTTCTCTCCGGTGGCCGTCTCGTTGCGGACGCGCCTGTGAGGCGAATAATGAAAGACGCGCAAATACTGGACAGTGCGTCTCTGCTTCCGGCCCAGATCCCCGCGCTGGCGATGTCCTTGGGGGACAACTTCTCTGACGTATTCACCGTCGACGATATGGCTGCCCAAGTGGAGAGCGTATGCGCCAAGAAAGAGAGGGCGCCTTTATGAGCGGATTTCTAAGCTATATGAACGGCGACTCGATCCTCCACAGGCTAAACCCGCTGACCAAGCTGCTAATGTCTGCGGCGCTCTGCGCCTCTTGTTTTTTGACGCATCGTCACAGCGTGGTAATAGGCGTCATCGTTTTTAATCTCTGCATGTCGTATTCGGCGGGCGGGTTGAAGCGATCACTCGCGATGTCGGTATCATTCATCAAACTTGCGCTCTTGCTCTTCGTCCTTCAGGTGTTCTTCGTGAGAGAGGGAAATATAATACTCACTCTTCCGCTCAATATATATATCACCGACAAAGGAGCGCTCTTTTCGTCGCTCTTCTCCCTGCGGCTCGTAGCGGCGACGATGCCGCTGGCGATTATGCTCTCGGTGACCCGGATGAGCGATATTTCAAACGTGCTCGCGCAAAAATTGCGCATACCATATAAATATACGTTCGCCCTCACCACCGCCATACGCTTCATACCGATTTTCTCAGAGGAGATGGCTGGAATAGCGGAAGCTCAGACGGCGCGCGGCGTGGAGTTCGACACTAAGAATTTCTTCAAAAAAATAAGACTTCTATTGCCGCTGTGCGTACCGCTGCTCATATCATCAGTGAGAAAAATAGAGGGCAGCGCCATATCCGCGGAGCTTCGGGGATTCAACCTGAGAACTCGCGAATGCGGATACAAGACCTATCGCTTCGGCTTGCGCGACGCCGGGGCGCTCGTCCTGACCGCCGCGATAATTGCCGCAGCTGTACTTATTTAAAAGTGCCGCTGGCTATCGCCTGCGGCACTTTTAAATTATTTAGCTATTTCCCCAGTAACATGAGGCAGATGACTGAGTCGCCCTCGGCAAGACTCAGCGCGCTCCTGATCTCCGATTCTTTGATGGAGTGAATATAGCGGGCTCCAAGGCTCATCGCCGCTGCGGCCAGGTAGACATCCTGAGTCATGGCGCCCGCCGCCACTGCGGAAAACTGAGCTTTCAGCGCATCGTCCGTTACTGCCGACAGGGATTCCATGTTGGCGACGAATATCAGGCTGCAGGGCGCGGAGGCCACGAAGTTCTGAAGTCCTATGTTCGGGCGGATATCTTTTTTCGATACGTCGACCAGGGAGTGGGACTTCCAATCATACAGAAAAACGCCATCCTTAATCGCGGCATATACATCGACGTACGGAGGCAATCCGCGATCCATAGGCACCGTCCACCCCTTATCGCCGCGATTCAAACCCGTTGCGGCCCACAGAACGTTCGATAACTCCTGGTCTGAGAGCATCGCCGTCGGAAAATCTCCGCCCGGCGCGGACGATCTGAGTTTCAACGCCTCAAACAAACCCATTCCACCGCTGGTCTGCGGGTCTGGGAGCTTTACATTCGCGGACGCCGCAGAGGCCGTCAGCGCCATAAGGACGCCCAAAAACAAAGCTAAAAATTTCTTCATGATGTTACATCCTCCCTGCTGAGTCAAAAAGTTTGATGATGCATTCAAATTCTATATTATGAGTCCATTTTATGCAAGACTCGTCCAATTACAGAATATACCGATTGAGATCTTATAGATGTTTCCCGAAAAAACTTAGGCTATACATCGATATTGGAGCATCATATGAAGGATTTTTCAGATATTATGTTAAATATGCCACGTTTATATATTGAGTGTTTGACATGCATAACATCACGGTGTATTATACGTGTCGCGTTATATTTAACTCATTTGTCGATTACACAAGAAATCAGGGGGCGACGCGGCATTTTAACACGTGCAAACCTGCAAAAAATTTTCCTGCGGGTGTGTCGCCAGTGTAACAGCGCAGGCAGAAACATTATATGTGGTTATTAGTTTCTCGAAAAAAAGTTATCGTTGCTTTAAGACTTTAATGGGGGATGGGATCGCTGTGAGACATAATATTTTTATCGCAATCACTTCTTTGATGTGTTTGTTTCTTCTTATTTTTTGTGGGTACGCCGGCGCCGCCAATTATTCGTCCTGGAACGAGATAGTGGACCAGATGCACATAGCGCTGGACAACGCCGGTGACGCTTACGAAAAAGGCGACGCCGACGCCGGCAAAAATTTTGTCAACGACGCGTACTTCGGCTATTACGAGAAGGAGGGCGTCGAGCGTACCGTCATGTCCTTCATCTCGGGGAAACGGGCGACCACCGTCGAATATCAGTTCAGCGTCATCAAGGGTAAGATGACGCAGGGGGCGCCCGTCGGCGAGGTCCGCGATGCTCTGGATAATCTGAAAACTATGCTCAGAGAGGACGCGAACATACTGGACGGCTCCGAAGACCCGGCAGATTCGTCGTGGAGCGATATAGTGGACCAGATGTACATAGCCCTGGACAACGCAGGAGACGCTTATGCCAGGGGCGACGCCGATGCCGGCAAAGGTTTTGTCGACGAGGTCCGCGATGCTCTGGATACACTGAAAACCGTGCTCAGTGAGGACGCCACCGGCGAGGGAGGAAGCCGTTCAGCTCAGGGAGCGGGTTCAACGGGACTCTTTATGGCATCCTTGCTTATAATACTTCGGGAGGGATTCGAGGCGATACTCGTCATAGCCGCGATAGCGGCGTACCTCATCCGCTCCGGCAACGCAAACCAGACCCGCGTGGTCTATGGCAGCGGTATAGCGGCTCTCGTCGCGAGCGGAATTGCCGCTGTGGCAATGCAGTCCTTGTTCGAGATCAGCGGAACGGCAAATCAGGAGATACTCGAAGGGGCTGCCATGCTCCTGGCTGTAGTCGTACTCTTCTTCGTCAGCAATTGGATGGTGTCGAAGGCTGAGGCTGAGGCCTGGAAGCACTACATAGAGGGCAAGGTTCAGAGCGCTGTCGAGACGGGCAGCAGCTTTGCGCTCGGGGCAGCGGCTTTTCTCGCGGTCTTCCGCGAGGGCGCCGAAACGATACTCTTTTACCAGGCCCTGCTGGGACGCGTAGAGGGCAGCTCATCTATGGTGTGGTTAGGCTTCCTCGTGGGATGCGCGGCGCTCGTAGTTATATTTGCGCTGGTTCGCTACGGCTCGCTTGCCATCCCGATCAAACCGTTCTTCATGGGCACCAGCATTCTTATGTACATCATGTCAATTGCCTTTGCGGGCGGCGGGGTGAAGGAACTCCAGGAGGCCGGCGTGATCGGCGTCACAATGCTCAACTTCGAGCCCATAGACATACTTGGTATTTACCCGACTATCGAAACTCTGGCTCCGCAGATTGTCCTGCTCTTACTGGCAGTTGTGTCGATATTCCACTATCGTGCAAAGGCTCGCAGAGCGCGCTCGGCAGCATAGTAGTTTTGATCGCGGATAAAAATACAACAACAAAATCATAGGAGGTTTTACTGTAATGAGCAGAGTTTTCAAGTATGGCAAGTTTTTGGCACTAGCGGCGTTTTTAGTTTTTGGAGCGTTTGTTATAGCGGGAGAGGCGGCAGCACCTGCGCCCGGCACGGATACAGCCGGCTTCGAGGAGTTCCCTCTCGGTGACGACCATGTGGTAGGCCCGCTAAATATTGCAGGCGTGTACTTCCAGCCTGTCGACATGGAACCAGCCGGCATCGGAGGCCTGCCTGCAGCCCAGAGCGACATGCACCTCGAGGCGGACATCTCCGCTGCGGAGGGAAATACGCTGGGCTACGGCGCCGGCGACTTCGTGCCGAATCTCACTGTCAAGTACCGCGCTCAGAAGAAGGGCAGCGATAAGGTAATCGAGGGAACCTTTATGCCGATGAACGCGTCGGACGGCCCTCACTATGGCAACAATGTCAAACTCGACGGCGCAGGGACCTACAAGATCACATTCATTATAGACAGCCCCGAAAAGCAGGACTATCTGCTGCACGTCGACAAGGAGACCGGTGTAACCGGAAGATTCTGGAAGGAGCCGATCGAGGTCTCGTGGGACTTCGATTACATCCCCAGAGCCTGGTAACCCATAGCCGTTAAATTTTTGGTCAAGGCGGAGGATTTTAGCACTAATTCCTCCGCCTAAAAAAGTAGGCTTGAGGATGAGGGCGTACCTCTATAGATGGAGAGGCTTG
>JAISRE010000120.1 GCA_031273805.1 Synergistaceae bacterium
CCGAACTGTCGCGTATTCCACTGTTCTTTCCGTTTGAATTCAACGTGTCGATGGAATGGCTCCACCATTCGCCAGACTTCACACTTGAAAACTTCGGGGGAAAGACCGTGTTGTCAGCGACGAAATAAAAAAGCGAGCGGCGTTTTTTGCGATTTCTTGCGTATGAGCGAAACTGCCCCTATATTATGAACCTCAGCCACGGCTTTACGCATCTTATCGTGTCTCCATAGCCCTGCTCTATCCATGAATATATCTTCTTGGAGTTGAACGAAATCACGTCGAACACCTCCGGCAGAAGACGCGTCCGGTCTATCTTTTCCTCCCTGTTGATCTCGATTATCGCGGCGTTCGGGTGTTTTTGCTTGTTCCACGCCGAGCGGTCGCTGAGATGAGTCACTATTATCGGGTTGTATCCGGCGTCAAGCAGGGGAGTGACCGGCGTATTTCCCTGTGAGCTGAACAATCCTCCCATGCCCCCGTCCACATAGCTCTCCCCGTCTATCTTCTGGGAGCTCAAGAGGAATGGAATCGCTGATGACGCCAAAAGAGCGGTGTACTGATCGTCCGGCGACAGGCTCTGCACGTGCATGAACTCCGACTCTGGATTGTTCTTTATCCTGAGTTTAGCGAGTCCTGAGCCCAGGAGTGTCTCCAGCAGGTTTTTGTTGGGGTATACCGAGACATACAGAGGGATACCGCGAGCCAACTGTTCGACCGACACGGACTCCGCCAACAACTCCCTGATGCGCGAGTTGTCGACCAGCGCGCCGGTCTCGGGAGAGAACATGGTCGGAAGCAGGTTGTGCGACATCTCGCGCGCGAGCTTGGCCGTGTTACGAAAAGCGGCGTCCAATCTCAGCCCCGCCGCCTCCAGAAGCCTTATCAGCGTCGGCGGTTCCTGCCCCGGCTCACCAAGAGGGGGATTTTCCGCTATCTCCGCCCACAGATTCTCCAGCCGGACAACCGACTCTTGTATGGATTTCGACGAGGCGACAACAGCCCCATTCAGCGCTCCTATGCTTGCGCCGGCTATCGCGGATATGGGGACGTTCATCTCAGCCAATGCCTTGATTATGCCCACCTGATACGCGCCCTTTGCCCCGCCGCCTGAGAGGACGAGACCTATTGCCGTTGATTCGCGCTCACCATTCTTCTCCATTTGCGCTATTGTAGTTCTCCCCCCCTATGGACGGATATGCTGAGGAATATCCCACGTATTTTAGCGTACTCTCACGCAAAAGTCAGTTGTCCGACATTCCAAAAAATTTTTTTCGGATATAATGGATTCGGCGTCATGATGTGCGCAAAAGAACACTAAGGAATCACTGATTAAATGTTCTTCGAGCGAATACGCCCATTACAGCCGAAGGTTATTTAATCAGCGGTTCCCTAAATCGGAGATTCTTTATTTTTTTTGCGAGTGGAGTGTTGTTGTGGTTTATGTGCTTGGTAATGAAGTATCCATTACGGAGGAGGTAACATAGCATGGCAGGCAAAAAATACATCTACGACTTCAATGAGGGTGACGCCGGCATGAGGGCGCTGTTAGGGGGTAAAGGAGCTAACCTCGCTCAGATGAGCAAGATCGGGCTTCCGGTGCCTCCGGGATTTATTATCACCACAGAAGCTTGCAAGGCGTACTGGAGCTCAGGAGAGCATCTTCTCGATGAGATATGGCCTGACGTCAAGGCAGCTGTAGCGCGAGTGGAGGCAACGGCCGGCAAGAAGTTCGGCTCTCACGAGAACCCTCTTCTCGTATCGGTTCGCTCCGGAGCCCCTGTTTCCATGCCTGGGATGATGGACACCATATTGAACCTCGGTCTGAACGACGAAACAGTCGAGGTCTTAGCGAGCGTATCCGGTGACGCCAGATTTGCTTACGACAGCTACCGCAGATTCATCCAGATGTTCTCCGATGTCGTCCTTGGGGTGAGCGTCGATCTGTTCGAGGCGCATCTGACGGAGACTCGCCGCGAGCTCGATGTCGGGTTCGACCATCAAATACCGGCAGAGTCACTGAAAAAACTGATAACAACATATAAAAAGGTGGTGCGTGACGCGGGAGTCGAGTTCCCAATGGAACCCGAGCGCCAGCTCCGGCTCGCCATAGATGCGGTATTTCGCAGCTGGAACACGCCGCGCGCAAATACATACCGCAAGATCCACGGGATATCGGCGGATCTCGGCACCGCAGTTAACGTTCTGTCTATGGTATTCGGCAATCTCGGTGACGACTGCGGGACGGGAGTCTGCTTCACGCGCAGCCCATCCACAGGAGAAAACAAGCTGTACGGAGAGTACCTGGTCAACGCGCAGGGGGAGGACGTCGTGGCCGGCATCAGGACCCCAAGCCCGATAGCGGAGCTGGAAAAGGTTATGCCGGATGTATACAGGGAATTTTGCCGCATCGCGCGTCTGCTCGAAACCCATTACAAGGACATGCAGGATATAGAGTTCACCGTTGAGCGGGGAAAACTTCACATACTCCAGACCCGCAACGGCAAGCGCACGGCGGCGGCCGAGGTCAAGATCGCAATGGACCTGTATCGTGAAGGGCTTATCGACGCCCGCACCGCCGTGACCCGCGTCTCACCCGACCAGGTTGAACAGCTGCTGCATCCTCAGATTGACCCGCGCGCGAAGTACGAGACGTTGGCGAAGGGCCTGCCCGCCTCTCCAGGCGCCGCAGTGGGCGAGGTGGTCTTTGACGCTGACGAGGCGGCGGAGTTGGGCCGCACGAACCCGGTCATCCTCGTCCGCCCCGAGACTACCCCAGACGATATTCACGGTCTTTTTGCGGCTCGCGGAGTTCTGACGAGTCACGGCGGCATGACCAGCCACGCGGCTGTCGTTGCCCGGGGAATGGGAAAACCGTGCGTCTCCGGGGCCGAGAGCGTAAAGATAGACCTGAATGCATCCACCTTCACCGTAGGCGATGTGACGGTAAACAAGGGGGACTTTATATCGCTCGACGGCTCTCAGGGCATAGTTATTCTGGGCAAGGTTCCGCTGATAGATGCGGCGTTCTCCGATGACTTCGGCAAACTGCTCGAGATGGCGGACAATGAGTCCAGGCTCGAGGTGTGGGCCAACGCGGACACGCCCGTGGACGCGCGCCGCGCCCGCGAGTTTGGCGCACGCGGGATAGGGCTCTGCCGCACGGAGCACATGTTCATGGCTGCCGATCGTCTGCCCGCAATGCAGAAGATGGTCATAGCGTCGACCAGGGAGGATAGGATAAACGCGCTCGCGAGCCTGGAGCCGATGCAGCGTGAGGACTTCATCGGCATCTTCGAGGCCATGGATGGACTCCCGGTGATCATCCGCCTTCTGGACCCGCCGCTGCACGAGTTCCTGCCGAAGATACCGGAGCTGGAGAAGGAGCTGGGCGTTCTCTCCCCGGACAGTGAGCAGGCGCAGATAATCAGCGCTAAGATAACCCGGGCGAACGAGCTTCATGAGTTCAACCCCATGCTTGGCTTCAGGGGCTGCAGACTCGGCATAGTCTACCCGGAGATCTTCGAGATGCAGATAAGGGCGATAATCTCAGCGGCGGTCGAGGTATCGCGCAAGGGGTGTAAGGTGCATCCAGAGATAATGATGCCGCTGGTGGGCGTTCGCGAGGAGATGCGCAGGTTGGAGGAGATGACCCGCCGTATCGCCGCTGAGATAATGCATGCGGAGAATACGAGCATCGAATACAAGGTCGGCACGATGATCGAGGTGCCGCGCGCCGCGATGATCGCGGACGAGGTGGCGGAGTTCGCCGAGTTCTTCAGCTTCGGGACCAACGACCTGACTCAGACAACATTCGGCTACTCCCGCGACGACGCCGAGAATAAATTCCTGGGATACTACGTGGAGAACGGCGTGATGGAGCAAAATCCGTTCCACGTCCTGGATCGCTCCGGCGTGGGCGGGCTCATGAAGATTGCGGTGGCGCACGGCCGCAAAGTCCGCCCGGAACTGAGCATCGGCATCTGCGGGGAGCACGGAGGCAATCCGTCGAGCATAGCCTTCTGCCACTCCCTTGGGCTCAACTACGTCAGCTGCTCGCCATTCAGGGTCCCGGTGGCTCGCCTCGCCGCAGCGCACGCCGCACTGGATAAACTGAGCTGAACTGAACCACTGATTGAATCGTTTAAGGAGTCGCTGATTGAATAACCTTCGGCCGCAATGGGCGAAGACATTCAATCAGCGATTCCTTTTATAATAAATATTACTTTTTAGCGATTTATAATTATTTTAGACGATATTTTAGGGAGTGGTTATAGTATACCGCTCGGGATGACTTCGATGCGCGAAATATGTTTGAAATGTTCATCGAATGTTACCAGCGGCAAGTCATGAGCGTGTGAAACAGCTGCTATCCATAAATCGTTTTCGGGAATGGTGAATCCATTTTTTTTCAAATCGAACTTTATGGCGCCGTATGATTCGGCAACTGTTTCATCGACTGTCAGG
>JAISRE010000065.1 GCA_031273805.1 Synergistaceae bacterium
GAACGAACTTCACACCTGTACGGCATGCGGGGATCGCGGAGTATATTGTAGAGCGTGCCGGCTGCGCCGGCTTTTGGGTCCGACGCTCCGTAGACGACCTGCCGAACTCTTGTCTGGACTATCGCCCCGGCGCACATCGGGCATGGCTCAAGGGTAACATAGAGCGTACATTCGTCGAATCTCCACGTTCCGAGGCGTCTTCCAGCGTCAGCCAGGGCCGACATTTCAGCGTGGGCGAACGGCAGCGAGTCGAGAGCTCTGCTGTTGCTCCCGCGCCCGATTATCTCTCCGCCGCGTACTATCACCGCGCCGACCGGAATTTCATCTTGGGACAGAGCAATACGCGCCTCATTCAGAGCAATCTCCATAAAGCGCACGTCACATGGCGTCCATAAATTTTTCGAGCTGCCCGATAGCCCCACAGGACGCGCGCAAGCCTTTGACTTCAAGACATAAATTTTTTGCAGGCTTCTTCAATGCTGGAGAGTTCATCAGGGTTGAGCTCCCAGTGAGTGGCGGCCGCGTTCCTGGCCACGTTATCCGGGTTTGTGGAGCCCACAAGGGCGCTTGTAACGCCTGGTTGAGCCAGAACCCAGTTGATCGATACCTCGGCTATGGAGACGCCGCGATTGTTGGCTATGGTGCGCAGCGTGTCGATCACTTTGTTACATTTACCCCACATGGATTGGTTGAAATAGTTGTAGACAGAGCTCCTGCGCTCCCTGCCGCTGTTTTCGACTGGTTTTTGGAACGCTCCGGACAGGATCCCGCCTCCCAAGGAGCCGTATGTCATCACGCCGATGTTATTGTCCCTGCAATATGGGATGATCCCGTTGTCAAAGCTCGACCTGTCGAATAAACTGCATGGCGGCTGTATTCCAACGATATCAGCCTTTTTTTGGGCGATTTTGATCTGCTTGACGTTGAAATTCGAGACGGCCGCAGCGCGGATCTTGCCCTCTCTCCTGAAATTCGCGAGCAGGTCGAGAGCCCCCTCGATGCCGAAGTTCAAGTCCGGCCAGTGCAGCATATAGATATCTATGTAATCCGTGTCGAGCCGCTTCAGTGAGTTCTCCAGCTCCCGGCGGATGACGTTGGGGGAGAGGCACTTCACATATTCCCCGAAAATACGGTGCACTCCGCATTTGGTGGAGATGACGGCATATTGGCGGCGCCCCTTCAACGCGCGGCCTACAGTGGTCTCAGCTTCATGATACTGGCCGTAAGCAGGCGCCGTGTCTATAAGGTTGATGCCTATGTCGATGGCCTTTTGTATGGCCATGATACCTCTGTCGGTATCGACCTCTCCGAAAAAGTCGTTGCCGAGTGCCCACGTGCCCAGTCCTACCACAGAAACTTCGATGTCGCTCTGCCCCAATTTCCTGTATTCCACTCCCAATACACCCCTTATTTTATACATTGAAAACAAATAAGGAATCGCTGATTGAATGTTCTTCGAGCGAAATGGAGCGGATTTGTTCTCCGTCAAAACGGTGGGAGAATTCGCGCATTGCAGCCGAAGGTTATTTAATCAGCGGTTCCATAACACAAAAATACGTTATCATCCTCATTTGTCCGTGTCAATGTTAATATACCCAAGCGGTCCGCTTAAAAAGCGGGGGACCCCTCATGATTTGAGGGATCTCCCGCCGACCTGATTAAATTATCGGTTCAACGAAGCTCAGCGTGCTGAGGATAATTGCATATCTTTTGCTTTTACCGCATCCGGAACGTCGTTTTTCCTGACTACATTGGATATTCTTCCATGCTCGAGGAATACGGTTCTATCAGCCTCTACAGCCACCTCCGGGTCGTGGGTGACCACGATTATCGTGCTTCCTCCATTGTGCAGCTTGCGCAGGATCTCCATCACTATATGCTCGTTGGTCTCGTCGAGATTCCCCGTGGGTTCATCCGCGAGTATCAGTCTCGGATAGTTTATCAGGGCGCGCGCGATGCACACTCTCTGCTGTTCGCCCCCGGATAGCTGACGCGGCAGGTGCTTTGCCCTCTCCTTGAGGCCGACGCGCTCCATCGCGAGCAGGGCTTCTCCCTCGTCTATCATGCTGTGGTAGTACTGGGCCACCATGACGTTTTCGAGCGCGGTGAGATAGCTTATGAGGTGGAACTGCTGAAATATGAGACCGATCTTGTCGCGCCGTATGGCGGTGAGTTCGGCGGGGGAGAGCCGTGAAAGCTCCTCTCCGTCAAGTATGACAGATCCGTTTGTGGGTCTGTCCATGCAACCTATTATATTCATCATTGTCGTCTTGCCGGAGCCGGACGGACCCATAATCGCCAGCCACTCTCCCTGCTCGACGGAGAGGCTTACGTCATAGAGCGCCTTGACCTGCCCGTAAATCATGGAAACATTTTTCAATTCCAGTATGTTCATATTCTTGTCTCCCTTTATTCGCCCCGCAGAACAAGCGCGGGTTCAACATCGGCGGCTCGTTTTACCGGCCACAGACACGCAGCGACGGTTACAGCCACGGACACGAGGACGGTCGCCGGCATCAGCCTCCAGTCGAGTATCACCCCTCGCCCGAAGACGTTCATGCTGACTGCCTGCGCGAAGAAATAGCCCAGCACAGTCCCCAATATTCCTCCCATAACTCCGAGCAGCATACCCTCTCCAAGGAACTCCGCCGCTATGCTGCGATTATCCGCGCCTATGGCTTTTTTTAGGCCTATCTCCTTTCTGCGTTCCATCACGACGGTCATCATGGTTGTGGCCACACAGATCATTGTCAGCACCAGGACAATCAGAGAGACCAGAAAAACGAGCGACTGGAGCTTCGAGAGCACTGTCGTCTCCGACTGCGTGACGCGCTTCACCAGGCGCGGCGATACTCCGGGAGCATGGTTCGATATAGCGGCTGCCAGAGCGTTCAGCTCGTCCTCATCCGCCGCTATACTGACCTCAACTACCTCTGCGACCCCGGAGTTTCCCATAAGGGCGTCCAGGGTATCCAGGCGCATGAAGATAAATTCATCCTCGACGCTCCCTGTCCTGACTATCCCAGAGACCGTCATATCCCGTCTGAATCTCGCTCCGTCCGACGCGCGTCCCGTTATGTTTATTGCCGATCCCGGCGCAAGCCTTGTGAACTCGGCTATATCGGAACCTATCAATATGTCGTTCTCCTCCTTTGGCCATGCGCCGCTTACATTCCAATACGGGCTGGTGCGGCGAGCCTGATCGAAGTCAGTTCCCGCCGCCGTGTATCCCTGCATATTGATCCTCACGATCTCATAGCGGTAAGGCGTCATGCCCACCAGTGACTTCTCCGGTATGACCTCCGCAGCCCTGTCGGAGTCCTCCAGCTTCAAAAGAGCGTCCTCGCCGGAGGCAACCAGCACCATATTCGCCCCGTAGCTGCGGAACTCACGCCCCATCTGCCGCGGTATGTCGTAGCTGATCGCGGCCATTCCGAGAAGTACGGTAGCTCCAATAGCTATGGCGCACAGCGCGGCCAGCATTCGTGATCTGCGCCGGATCAGGGAGCTCACCAGCATCTTCATAAACATTCGGCGTTTCGTCATGTTAAATCACCATACGTTCTAAAAAATTTTCGCGCATCTCCGGGTTACCTGCCATGAAGGACTTCAGCAGGCCGAAGCGACAGCAGCATCCGTATCGCCGGTAGGCTCCCCGCCAGCGTTACCACGAAGACCAGGAGCGCCACGAGTGGTATCACCAGTCCTCTGGCGGCTATCGAGGAGCCGAAGACCGTATGTCCGATGATCTGCGCAAACCCCCTCCCGGCGAAGTAACCTACGACTCCGCCTGATAGCGCAGTTATCATGATCTCCGTCATAATGAGCACGGACACCTCTGTCGAGGAAGCTCCGACCGCCTTGAGAAGGCCGATCTCCGCGCTGCGCTCCATGACGCTCGCGGTCACCAGGTTCGATATAGCCAGGGCGGAGCACGCCAGACTCAGGATCGTCAAAAGCAGCATTAAGAGCTGCGTCTTCTGAAGTATCGCCCCTTCGGACTCCGCTACCTGCAGCACGGGTTTCGCGCGCGCGTTCGTTATGACCTCCTCTATCTGATAGGCTATAGAGCTGATATAAGCGGTGCAGTACCACGTGTCCCACTCGTGCCTGGAGAGGCTGTTGGGATCCTGCGCGGCGCGCCTCGCGAGGTCGTTTTCAGGCGTAGTCAGCGCGCTGACCTCTATTCTGCTGACGGCGCCCGGTCTGTCCGATATCCTCTGAACGAAGGAGAGGGGCACGAAGAGCGAGTCGTCCTCTGCCCCTCCGCTCTGGAATACTCCCATAATCATGACGTCGCCGCCGTTATTTGCCGGTATGGATACCTTGCCGCCGGGAGCTACTCCAAGTTTGGACGCCAGGTTAGCTCCTATCATGCCTGACACGGCGCCGCCGGACGCTTCGTCATCGTTGGCCCAGTTGCCTTTTACGTCCCACCATGACTTCATCCGAACCATGCCGGTGTTGAGGGATTCACCCGTCGGAGTGTCGAGATGTTTGTCGAACCAGGTACCGACCAGCTTGCACTGCTCCGTTCCTGACGGTCCGGATACGGAGACCGAGGTCTCCAGATATGGAGCGAAGTCCACTATATTGAACGCCCAAAATATCGACTTCAACTTAGGCAGTTCATCCTCCGCGAGATATTTGTCGGTAACCCCGAGGCCGTCCTCGACCCCGTACAGGTCCCCCAGGAGAGCCGCGCCTTTAGGGACCACCATGAGATTGGCCCCGTATGATTTCAGCTCCTGATTTACCTTGTCGCCTACGTCCATCATTACGCCGAGCATCGCTGTGCTTATAGACGCTCCAAGGGCCATCGTCATCGCTATCATAAACATGCGCCCCCGTTGGCGCGTCAGCGCCCCGATTAACATATGCCTGAACATCTTATTTAAACGCCTCCCGTCATCAGAAGCGGCGAGCCTCCGCCGCCAGATCTGATGTCTGTATGACCATGTTTCCGCCGGTTATCTCGAACTTCAGAGGAACAGGGTTGCACCCCCCCGGAAGCCCGATGGTCGATATATTCATAACCACGTCGCAGAGAATGCATACAACCTGGTTTTTGCGCTGATAGTAGCCGGTCGGCCCGCAGACGTCGCAGGCATCGAGACCGACGCCATAAGCGGTATCGTTCTTCTTTATGACTATGTAGCGCACGTCTATCGCCTGAGAACCTCTCTGTACTTTATGTACGAAACGGTGAAGATTTCCGTCGTTCACCCTTTCAAGCGGGATTATGATGCGCTCACCGGCTGCCGCAATCTCAACCGGCGGCGAGAGCTCAACGCGCCTGTCGCTGTATGAGACGCCTGCCGTGACCGTTACCAGCGACAGCGCGGCGCCAAGTACAACTGAGACGCAAAACCTCGCCTGCCTTCTGGCAAGGTACTTTGCGCGCCTGATCTGCGCAGGGTTCTCGCCTGATGGGGGAGTGGACCTGACTCTGATAAACTGTGCCAGCGCGATGATGACGGCTATTGCCATCATCGAGAAGAGAAACGCGTTGACGTGCGTAAGTGTCCACATTACGCTTCGGGTCAGCAATCTGTATCTGTAGATCATGTTGCGTCCCAGCAGTATCTGGGCTATTGTCAGGGTTTCTTTGGAGATGAGGACCAGCAGG
Organism: Synergistaceae bacterium; assembly: GCA_031273805.1. GTDB lineage: Bacteria > Synergistota > Synergistia > Synergistales > Synergistaceae > JAIRKI01. The sequence goes on from JAISRE010000065.1 coordinate 5,630, forward strand.
GACAGGCCCAAGGCCGCGCTTAGCGCGCGCGTGGTCAGATCGGACACGACTCTGTAGACTGCAGCGCCGATCATGAGCATAAGCAGTAACCCGCCCGAGTATCCGATGACCTTGAACATAAATTCCGTGTTGAAAATCGTGTCCATGCCCACCGCGAACTCGAATGGATAGAGCAGCAGATTGGGGATGATGCAGGCGGCGGCGCCGGCGGATACGCAGAAGATCAGCCCGAGCAGTACGGCGCGGCGCTTGGGGCTGGAGTTGCCCGGTGGGGCGAACATGATGAAAAACTGCGCGATGAGCAGCGCTATTCCCACGGCTACTGACGGCAGAAGCACGCCAAGATCATAATATTCACGCACCGCAAACCCGGTGCTGCGCTTCAGGACAGAGTATACAAACGAGCAGGCGAGCCCCAGCGTGAGCCCGCCCGCATAACATTTTCCGCCAATTGAACGATCAGACCTCAGCGCACTTGCCATGAGCATTGCAAGAGGAAAAACCATATAGAGCGTGTTGATTGTGACTTTAATCAGATATGCCAACATAGTAAAATATCTCCTAAAAAAACTGCGGGGCTTCATAAATCAAGCCTCGCCATCTATAGAGGTACGCCCT
>JAISRE010000102.1 GCA_031273805.1 Synergistaceae bacterium
CAGGATCAGGGAGGTGACAGGGAGTCCGACATAAACGGTTTCGAAATAAAGCTGGGTATTACCCAGCCAATAGACGTGTCGGGGAGATTCGGTCTCAGAGAGCGCCGTGAGATCCTGTCCTGCGAGCTGAGGCGAGCAAACCTCGAAAGAGATCAAAATAATTTGCTGGCAGAGGCGGAGACGACTTACTGGTCCGCTGTCATCGCCGCAGAGAACGTTGCCCTCCAAAGAGATGTTTTGCAGCGGAGAATGGAAAACAAGCGAATCGCGAACGAAAAATATCGAATGAAAATAGCCCCAAAACTGGATCCAATACGGGCAGAAGCCCAGGTCATGGCGGCGAAAGCCCTGGTTGCGGAGGCGGAGGCGGAACGCCTTGACATGTTGGCTGCGATGGCGTCACTTACGGGAGGGATTGAGGCAGAGCCAACCGAAAAATCAGTCGCAGCGCTGTCGCCCGACACATACCAGCCCAGCGATATATCCACCGACAAGAACCCGGAAGTGTATGCAGGACATCTTGCCGTCGAGCTGGCAGCCATTGAAAAAAAATTGGCTGCCAAGGAAAATACCCCGTCTGTGGAGGCATCCGTGAACTGGATACCCTTCGCCTCATCGTCATCGGGCTCGCCGGAAAGAGGCGAAATGGAAGCCTCCATTCGCTTTGACATCCCTCTCCTCGACGGGGGCGCCGCAAAAAACAAAATTTCAAGCGCAGAAACGCTCGCGGAGTCGGCTGCAGCGTCCTTGAGGCATATCGAGAATAGGGCGCGTTATGAAGCCGCCACCGCAAAAAACGCCTGGAACCGCGCTGTTGCGCTGGAGCGGGCCAAAAGGAGCGAGATGGAGATGTCGAATGAGGAATTACGCATAACAGAATTGATGTACAGGGAGGGGATGGGCGCTCAGATTGACCTGATAAATGCCGAGATTGAAAATCATAAGGTGAGCGCGGAGTATCTCGACGCAGTCAAAAACATGTACATTTCAATGATACAGATCAGAAGAATAAATGGCGACTACGCCGAAAAATGGCCATTGCCATGGGAGATGTGAGCGACTTGAAAAAACGCTGCTTACATTTATACTGGCCAAGGTATTCTTATGTGGGTGGTTTTGCCCCGTTCGGGATGCACTAACCTGGAGGGAGCCTCGCTATAAGAGCGTCTTGAAGAATTCGAGACAAACTCAGGCCGGCTTCAGAAACCCTTTCGTCCATCCATTTCGGGATACTGACAGTACGCCTTACAGCGCGTCCATCCTTGATTTCGGCACGGACTAAATTGATAAAGTCGTCTTCGTTAACTGCGACCTCGTTGATCATAGATGCTGCGGGCAACATCTGTTTTTTGTCTATAAGATACTCAATCCATTGGACCAGCGCGGATTGCGCCATTTGCAGCGCATTCGCTAGTGATTTGCCTTCGCTGACGCACCCAGGCAAATCTGGATAAGTTATGGTGTAACTTTCATCATAGTTCTTGTGGAAAACTGCGGGATAGACGCATTCCATAGTGTCACACCTCCGTTCGCGTTAATGGCGGATGTCAGAATTTAATCCAGCCCCGCCGCTTTTAGAATTGCCCTCGCGGTGTTTTCGTTGATTTCACTGCGGTTTGGGACTTGAACAGGCCGATTGTTTTCTTTTTCGTAAATTGCATGACCGCCATCGTTTCTATTTTCGCGATACCCTGCTAATTCGAGTTTCTTGATCAAGTCCCTGCGTTTCACCTCATCACCGCCTCGACAGGAATATCTTAGTATGTAAAATACGCAACGTCAATACGTAATTTACGTACTATGAATCACCTATCTAGCGCTGAGTTTCTAGTATAAAATAATGAAAAACTCAGAATACTAATGGGCTGTAATGATTACAACTTGTGCTGCATAGAAAAGCGAAAAACCGGCAAAATGCCGGGTTTTTTTGAAAGGGTTGTTACCCTTGATTATGCGATGGTGGGCCCACCAGGAATCGAACCTGGAACCTTCCGGTTATGAGCCGGTGGCTCTGACCAATTGAGCTATGGGCCCGCAAGGAAAGATTATACTACATGTCTACTCGTTTATGCAACCTATTGGACAATTATCGATTGCTTCTTTTACTAATTCCAATTCATCCTCAGTTTTTCCGGAATCAATAATTACAGCCCTGCCCTCATTATCATCCAAACCAAAAATGTCCGGACAAATTTGCATGCAGACGCCACACCCTATACAATCATCGAGATTGATACTCAACTGCAAGCAACTTCACGCTCCTTTGAAGCTGTGATTCTAAACCAATTTCTGAAATCAGTCAATTATTTAAACGTGTTATCTTCGATTCAAATGACCTTGCCTATGTTAAATCAGCTATTCCCCAGATCTGGATGGCAGCAAAACAAATCTCTATTTTGCGCTCGGAATAAACTTATAGCCTCCAAGATTGTCGGGATCGGGCAGGATATCACCTATGCCCGGGTATGCTATGTGCATCCCTGCCACTGGAATTTTGTTATCTGAAACAAATTTGAGCACAGATTTTCTGACAGACGCCGCCTGATCGGGGTCAGAGTCATATGTGACTGAAATCCCCGGACGAGGCGCCTGTATTGCCATAACATGGGTCAAATCACCCCATATCATGAGCTTTTCCCCCTTCGACTCCACCAGAAATATAGTGTGTCCTGGAGTGTGGCCATAAGCGGCTATTGGAGTAACGCCCTTTATGATTTCAGGTCCTGGAGCATCCAGCGTTCCAGGCGTGATTAGTTCTACACTGTCCCCGTACTTGGCGAGAGACTCTCTTACCTGAGCAGACCAGTCGTATTCAAGTTTCGATATAAAAACCTTGGCGCCAGGATACGCCGCTCCGCCATCCTTCAGGAGTCCCCCGATATGATCGCCGTGACTGTGTGTGATTAAGAGCGCACGGATATCCGAGGACTGAAGGCCTAGCGACTTTATATTGCGCTCAATTTCCCTGCCAAAACCAGTATCCACAAGGACTACATCCTCAGGAGACTTTATAAGATAGGCGGCAACCGCCGATTTATACGATCTGTCTGGCATAAATTTTTCTATGTCAGCCTTAGAGGCGCCGATAAGTATGTCGGGGCTGCCGTCTCTCTGAACCTCTGAAAGCATACTGACCTCTATATCCCCTACTTTTACTGTGAAGATATCAGGCTGAGATGCTCTGGCACGTGACGCCAATAACAGCACTAAGAGAGACGACATGATAAAACATAGCGTGATTGCCGAATATTTCATGATGATTCCTCCCTGTTGTTTTATTTTGGCGGGTAAATTCCGCCATCTGCGCAAAACTTACGCCTCGCCGAACACACTCCTCCATCGCACTCCCAGGAGGATATATTATTTTTCAACCAGTCAGATGCAGGGTGCTGCCCGAAACCAAGATAGGAGGCCAATTGGAGATGTATGCATTTTGCAGTGACACTTGAAAACTTTCTGGACCCCGACGCCGCTCTTGCCGCATAAAGTATACCTCCAACACCCCCACAGCGGAGAGTGCTGTATATACGTCTTCTATAAGTCCTCAAAAATTTTCTCCTTGCCTCTGGAATCATTGACAGTCTCAACAGCGAATGTTTCACATGATATTTTCTCCAGGGTTTCTCATGACCCCGCAAGGATTCCTCCAGCTTAGTTACGCCATTTTGCGCCTCAATCCACGCTGCAATCCTTGTTAGATGAGGACATACAAGCCAGAATGTAGTCGGAAAAGGTTCCGCAGCCTTTTCCGCCGCACAGAGCAGCACCTGCGGGTATCCGTGTGAACATCTGTGCGCTACGCCCTTTATTATGTCGGCTGAAAAATTGCCGCTATATTCCACATGCCGACTCTCTTTACGTCTAGTTGCGGCGAAACTGTGCGAGACAACCGCAAGATCATCTCCGGAAAACCTCGTTACTTTAATAAAAAACATCGAAGGAGACGGGCTCCGTCCCTCCGATCTTTTGGTGCGCGAAAAAAACATCGTCACTTCTTGCCCGAGCGTCTCTTACTACCTCTTGCATCCTTGATCTTGTTATTCAGATCAGCTATTTTCTCATCACTCTGCTTCATAAATGAGGTAAGTTTTTTTTCGAAGTCCTCCTCACGGCGAACTGGTTTTGACTCCTTCACCTGAAGCGCTTTTATTGAGAGATCAATGCGCCCCTTTTCGTCTATCTTTATAACCTTTGCGGTTATCTGTTGTGAGAGGCCCAGCACATCACTCACATTTTTGACAAAATTATAGGACAGCTCTGAAATGTGTATCATAGCCTTCTGCCCGTTGTCAAGACGTATGAATGCGCCATAAGGAGCTATATGCTCCACGGTACCGGTGAGAACATCTCCTATATTCACCACCGGTGTTTCCGTCGTTTTTTCTTCCCCCATTGATGAATCTTACCTCCAGTTTTTATTAATGGGATGCTTGTTTGTCAGATATAAACAGCTTTTTAACTTTATCCTTTATTACGTTTGTGTCAATCCGTCAATTCAATTTTTTTTCAGCGGGTAACCAGACCCATTTCAAGGGTTCATCTCCACCAAACACGCGAAGCAACAATAGATGATATCTGCTCCCCTGTTTAACACGTTCATTATCATACCAGAATAATAAATTTCCGCTAGCCTTGTCTAACGCACTTTTCGCAACTTTCTCCTGGAAGATTGGCGTATAAAGCGCGAGTAGGCTCGCCTTCTCAAATTTAGGCTGTTTTTTAATAAACCCCAACCTGTTGTGCCTCGTGCTCGGTATTCTTTTCATTCTGCCTATAGCATTACGAGCGCCTGCTCTCTGCTTGATATTGAACTTATATCTCTTTATGGCGCCTCGCTTCATGACCCCTAACGCGACTCCATTGATCTTAAAATTTTTAAGTGGATGCAGTCCAAGAAGCGAACCTGCGCTGCATGCGGCAGAGCTCTTCCACTTTACAAAGAGCGCCGCTCCAATCCGTGGTTCGACTCTCATTGGTTTGATAGAAACACATCTAAAATGAGTCGAAACCATGGCTGGCTCTTCACGGCGCAGTTGACCTAATTCACGAACTACTATACGCCCCAGAAATAAGCGCGAAAGTTTCCTTCCAATTTCCGAAAGAAAACGAGCCATTTTTATTTAGGTTCCGACTCGGAAACTGCCTCAATTGCCCTGGCTATGCGAGTAAAGGGCTCCATCAACTCCATATCCTCAGCCGCCGCAGCAAGAAGTTGCGTGAACTGGGATAATTTCGACACGTTTTCATCAGTAATTATCAAACGTAACGGCGCGCTGATGTTATCAGCCTGAAATATAAAAACACCATGCTCCGCTGTTGGCTCATACTGACCACTAACCTCCAATGGAGCTCGGGTCGAAGGCTCTATCGTTATTGCGGGAAGTTTCGATATTTTTTGAATTGGCGCCATCAATTCTTCATCGCCCACCAACCATATCGATGGTTTAGTCTCAATTGCGTCGAGCAGGTTGTCGAGTATTATATCTTCGCGCAAATAGATATCCAACGCGTTGCCATAGAGTATTCGCTCAAGTTTAGTCGGTCGAACTGGCTCCGTATACCTAAAGTCTGTGGGGATTCCCCTTGAATCTGTGACTAACGCCGCTCCTCTGAAATAATTTTCCTTCGAGTCGACAGTCAGATAGCCCAGCAGTTGTTTTCCTCTTTCAAGCAAAAGATCGACCTTCTCACTATATTAAAAACTATGTTATGCTAAAAAATTTAAACGTCCGCCCTCGGAAGCAGATGAGATAGAAGTTGCCGCTGACTCTTCTTCCATTTCCGCGCCACTTCGAGAATTTTCACGTTTCCTCCTGCGCTGCTCTTCCTTATTGCGATCATCTTGGCGTTCCCGAACTTTGACTTCTCCCTCGGTTTTATCCGTTTTTTGCACAGTTTGCGCCTCTTGCAGCGATTTTTTATTTATTTCATCCTGCTGCATAGCCTGAAACTGATGCGCATTCGGATCTCTTACCTGGCTTGCTTTTTGATCGACATTATACACCGACAAGTTCGACTCTATCGGGCGAAGCATGAAGATACCCCCTTACGATAGATATATCGACGCGTCAGTCGAACGACTTTATCTTAATCTCCCCATCTTCATAGACAAACCGGACAAATTTCAGCGGCTCCCTGACAATATATTTTGTACCTCTGATTGTTATAGTAACACCGGGGTGACAGACAGTCTTCACTCGAACGCGTCCATCTATCTTACTCTTCTCCAAATTATCCTCCAGCTCGACAAGGCGCTTTTTAGTAGCCTCGTATTGTGCCTTTATCTGGAATTTTACCTTGGTTATCTTTGCGAGCAACTCCTGCTTATCCTCAGATAATTGACCCTGCTGCTGGAGTCCCTTGAGATATGAGACATTCGCCTCTATTTTATCCAACTGGTCCTGCAGCTGTCTTATGTTTTCCTGGCTGCGCTTTCGTTCTTCCGCTAATTCCGGAAGTTCACCGACCACAACATCGGTCTTAGTGCCCATCTCGCTTCCTAAGACCTCACACAAAACCTCGTTGCCGGCCTGTATATTTCCTCCGACAATCTGTCCTTTTTTGGAACCAAGAGCCACAATCTCGCCCCGCGCTCCTATATCGCTGTGCAAAATAGCCTCCGCAACCGCTATATTGCCATCTGATCTCACATAAGCCTGGTCTATATAGCCAATTGACACATCACCCTTAGCAGTCAATTTGGCCTTACCTGTACCGCGCACTCCAACCCTTATGGTCATATTGCCGCTGGATGAGAGTATCGCTCCCTCTACAACGCCTTCTATAACCATGTCGCTCCCGGAGCTCACCTCAAATCCCTCGCGCACACTGCCATGTACAGTCACGGGCCCTATAAAATCAATATTGCCAACACCGTAGTCAACATCGCCCTTCACCTCGAAGACTGGGTTCACCGACAGGTTCCCGCCCTTTATTATCACGTTTCCGTCATACTCGGCATAGAGGTGAAGTTTATCCTCAGACATAAAAGTACCCTTGCCCGACGGAAGATTTTTATCTTTTCCCGTGTATGACGCTATCTTTTTGCCCGTCACACTCACTCCGTCTTGCCCTGATATGGCAGGAGTCTTTTCAGCTATCTCCTGCCCCTGTATAACATTTATGACCGCACCCAGCTCCTTCATGTCCACTTTGTCCCCTACAGCTCTTGGTTTCAGGACGTCTAGGTCGATCTTGTAGTCTATTTTGGCGTCTTTGCCGTTTATCGGCGCATCCCCTTTAGCAGTGACCACCCACTGTTTAAAAACTTTATTTTCCAGCATATCAGATATGGCTTTCTCATCATGTCCAAAAACAACACCGTGAGCGTTCATGAATCCTATAATATTAGCCGCAGTGGGAACTGCGCCTCCGCCTGACGGAGGAATCACCCACATTTCACAAGTCAGCCCATCCTCGGAAGTCTTTATCCTAAAATCTGCGTCTTTGGCTTCCTCTTGATGTTGTGACGCAATTTGAATCGGTGTCCCAATCTTTTCGTCCAGAGCTTTTTTAATGACCCCGCCGTTATAATCAGCCACCCCACGCTCCTTCAGAGCCGATATAACATCCCCTGTGGACGCTGTGCTGCCAGGCGGCACCACCAAAAAAACGCCATCTTCCGCAAGGTCAATCGCAAATCCTTTATCCATTATATTCACCCCTCTCAATCAGACAAAAATTATATGTCTGACGCCGCTTTCAGCTCAGCTCTCAGCAGTGAGAGAGCTCGGCCATGCAACTGTGAAACTCTTGACTCTGTTACCCCAAGTATCAGCCCGATTTCCTTCAGTGTCAGACCCTCGTAATAATAGAGTGACAGTAATGTGCGCTCGCGATCTGGCAGAGTCTTCAACGCGCTTACGACCTGCTCGACCTCTTCATTCTGCTCCAACAGATCGAGCGCGCTGGGGCTCGTGTCCTCTATAGTGTCCTCCCTCTGCATGTCGCCATCATCCAGGGCCAAAACATCGTCAAGCGAAACTACATACGACCGGCTTGCAATCTCCAACAGATCTTTATAAGCCTTTTCATCCATTTCCATGGCAGCCATAAGGGACTCATCGGTCATGCTGCTGTGAGTCTTGGCCATATGTTCCAGAGTTCGTTCGAACTTCTGCAGTTTCTCTCTCCCGCTGCGAGATATCCAGTCGAACCTCCGCAACTCATCCAGGATAGCCCCTCTGATACGGGGCACAGCAAATGTCTGAAAACAGAACCCCCTATTAGGCTCAAAACGATCAATCGCGTCTAAAAGACCTAAAACCCCAAAACTGAGGATATCCTCAAAATCGAGACCTGTTGGGAATTTTACTGACATCCTCGATGCAACATAGCGAACCAGCGGTAAAAATCGCTTAACTATCTCATCCTTCAGGTGTGGCTCAGGAGAACTTATATATGCTTCCCATAATTTTTCGTTATCCACTCTCCGTTCACCCACCCCTAAACGTGTGACTCATATAAAGCACATCTCGGCGGCGCCGCGCTAAGGAAGCACTAATTAAGTCGGCTAAAACAAATATTTTGCCATTTATCTGCATAAGACCTTCCCAGATTTTAATCTCTGCCCTTTAGGCCCCTAACAACAAATCAGCCTTCCTAAAGCTCCTTCGTCCCGGAACCAAGAGTCTTAACTACAAACTTCATGGTCTCCGTGCTGAATTCAACGCTGCGTCCCTTACTGCCCCCAGTGTCAGATGATACAAGACGAATACCTGCGGCAGCAAGCATTTTTGTCGTAGCTTCAACATTACGCGTACCAACCGCAAATATGGCGCTGTCTTTCCCGGGCATCGAGAACATCTGAGCGCCTCCCGCCATTTTCGCCCGCAATTGAGATTTATTAACCCCTAACTTCGCAAGCTCCTCCAAAAGAAGAGGAATCGCTGTATCCGCAAATTTGCCGGGTTTTGGAATGTTTTTTGCCTCCCTGCTATCTGGAAGCATTATATGCACCATACCAGCTGTCTTTGAGATTTGATCATATATCACAAGCCCTATGCAGGAGCCAAGCCCAAGAGTGATGAGAGTTGCGGGATGCTTTGAAACAACGAGATCTGCCATTCCGACGTGAATCGGCTGAGTCATAGCTTAAAGCACCCCCAGTTTTGATAGCAGGGCTTCGAGCGCTCCAGGATCCGGTATCATAATTACGGTTCCTCCGAGCTCGCTGTCCAGATCTTTGATATGCAGGCTCGTCTTAACCAACATCGCGGAGTCCCCTATAACTCCGAACATCGATGCCACAAGATCCATTATCGACCCAAGCATGTCCCTAGCTACCGCTGGAGTTGTAGTCGGCAGAACCCAGCCAGTTATCTGGGCAAGCGCATTGAGAAACGCTCCAAGTATTATATTTCCCTGCTCAGACAGCGCGCTGTCCCTTATCTGGAGCTGCGTATCCTCATCCATTCCAGAGATATCCATCGGTATTATGAGGTCCGCAAGAAGATTTGCCTTTTCCTCATCTATCATAAAGATAAGGCTGCACGAAAACTCATCCTCGGTCCGAACAAGCACCGCGCAAACCGGCATCTCGGGAGCTCCATAGTGAGCCGCCACCTCGTATATGGGAACCAATTCAGCGACAGGCACATCCATATCGACTGTTCGCCCTAGAAGGCGGGAAAGCGCGGTCGCGGCATTTCCAGTTCCTATGTTACCCACCTCTCGAATGGCGTCCATGTGGAAATTTGTAAAATCAGATGTATGCTCCATGGCTTCCAACAGCCCTTCCTGAGAGTTAAAGGGACGCTGCGTCCAAGATCAACGCGACGTTTCCATCTCCAAGTATTGTCGCGCCGGCAATTCCTTTCACCTTCAGCAGAATTTTGCCAAGTGGTTTAATGACTATTTCCTGCTGTCCAACGAAGGAGTCCACCATAAAACCTACACGCGAACGGTCCCTGCCGACCCTCACAACTACAACCGGATTTTCCTCATTGTCTGGCCTCTCACCCGGCGTTCCGATAATGGCAGAGAGATCAGAGAGCGGCAATATTTCACCTCTAACCGTGGTAACGGGTGTACCGTGAACATATTTTATATCTTTTTTTTGTACCAGAAGAGTCTCCTCCACATTTTCCAGAGATATGGCGTAGGTCTCCTCACCAACCTTTATCAGAAGAGCAAGGACTATCGCAAGTGTCAGCGGCAAGCGTATGACTACGCGCGTACCGGATCCGAACTTGGAATAGATCATAAACTGCCCGCCAAGAGACTCAACCTTGTTCTTAACCGCATCCGTTCCAACACCACGGCCCGAGAGGTCTGTTACCTTGTCTGCAGTGCTGAAACCAGGCAGCATCACAATCTGAGCCGCCTCGGCATCTGTCATGGAAGCGGCCTGCTCCTGAGTTATGATTCCACGATCAATTGCCTTTTTCTTTACTCTTTCAGGATCGATACCAGCACCGTCGTCCCGTACCTCTATTATAACCCCATTGCCCTCTTGATAAGCAGCAACCGTAATAGTCCCAAGGCGGGGTTTTCCGTGGGATTCCCTTACATCAGGACTCTCTATCCCGTGATCCAAAGAATTGCGAAGCAGGTGGACCATCGGATCGCCTATCTCATCTATAACCGTGCGATCGAGCTCCGTCTCCGCGCCCTCCACCTGTAGCTGTATGTCCTTTCCCATTTGTCGGGAAAGGTCTCGCACAAGCCGCGGCAGACGGTCAAATACCATGGACACAGGAACCATCCTCAGCTTGGTAACCAATTCCTGAATGTCGCCGGATATACGACCCAGTTGAGAGAGAGGTTCTTCAAACGCTTTTAGCCTGGATTCCTGTACAAGCCGCTCTATACGCGCGCGACCTATGACGAGCTCCCCAACCAGATTCATGAGTTTATCCAGCCGCCCTATATCGACTCGTACTGTTCTGTTGCCAGTCTTGGCTGCGGATTTTGCGTGAGCGTCGGCTGCTTTATGAGGCTCTTCAATATGTTGGGCAGGAACATGCTCCGGCGCCGCGCGAGTTTCACCCGCAGACTTCTGCTCTGCGGATTTTGGCTCTTCCTGTGTTGTTTTGGCGTCCTCTATCTGCTTGAGATTGAGCTCACACCCACTCACGTCCGCTACCTCTCCGATACGCGAGACCTGCGTTATCAAATTTTCCATCGGATCTCTCGAAGCTACATAAATAGTGAACTCTCGCTCGAACGCCTCCTTCTCAAGGTCTTCCACACTGGGTTCACTCTTTATAATATCACCCAGATCCCCTATCAAAGTCACAACCATATATGCCCTAGCTGCCCGCAGCATGCAACTCTCGTCAAGGGTTATCTTAATCCTGTATACATGCATTCCCGCGTTCTCGGCCGAAGCTACCCAATCAAGCTCCTGATCACTGAGTTTTACAGCGCCAGAGGCGCCGTCATTATCTCCGTGAATATTATCCCCTTGTTTTTCTTCAATAAACTCCTGTGCCTCGGGAACCGCGTCCGCTATCGAACCCTGAGGGTGATCTCTTCTTGCGTGCAACACATTGATAAGCGCTTCAGATTCGATGTCCTGGTCACTCTTGCCGCCTCTGATGTTTTCGACCATAGCGGTCAGAGTATCGAGACACTTGAAGAGTACATCGACGTCATCGGAACTCAGCACCATATTTCCAGAGCGAACGAGCCCCAGAAGATCCTCCATTGAATGCGTAAGCGCGGCCATTGAACTGAAACCCATAGTGGCGGACATACCCTTAAAAGTATGGGCAACACGAAAAATCTCATTAATTATATCCATATCGCTTTGGTTTTGCTCTGCCGAAAGGAGAAGTTCGTTCAAGTGTTCAAGATTATCTCCAGCCTCGTCGAGAAAAGCGCCCAGATATTGGTTCATATCCATATTGTTTGACATTTCTCTACCTCCATGTCCTAATATAAAATCTCTTGCAAACCGCAAAGAGGATAGTCAAGTTAGTTTTGTTTTGAAACTCGCTCAAGCCCGGCAGCTATGGAGTACAGGGGGAGAACCTCGTCAACAAGCCCAGCGCCTGTTACAGCGCCGGGCATACCATAAATAACGCTTGTCTCCTTTGACTCGGCTATTACATAAGCGCCTTTCTGCCGAAGCAATCTGGTTCCGTCAAGTCCGTCTCTGCCCATACCTGTCAACACGAGAGTTAAAATATTTCCCCCAACCACCTCAGAGACACTGGTAAACAAAACATCGGCTGAAGGTCTTACTGACCGGACCGGGGGAGTTTCCGTCAATCGACAGACAAGATTCATCTGTTTCTTTTCCACTATAAGGTGATATCCACCGGGCGCAATTATCACTGCGCCTTTTCTGATCGGCATCCCGTCACATGCCTCCAACACCGTCAGTTTGCTGCGCTCATTTAGGCGGCTGGCAAAAGATGACGTGAAGCCGGGAGGCATATGCTGTACTATCAATACAGGCAGAGGGAAGTCGGCTGAAAGCTCCGGAATAACTTCCTGCAACGCCATAGGTCCTCCAGTAGACGCGGCAATCACCAACATCTCCAACCTGCGCGGCATCGCCTCTCTTCGGGACTGAATCGGAGGAGGGGGCAAAATCTTAGTCGCAAGACCGATATGAAGCCTCGAAGTCCGTAACGAAGCCTTGCTGGCTGCAATGACCTTCTGCCTCAGCTCGTCGCCGACTTTATCCATGTCAAGTGATATAGTCCCAGAAGGTTTTGTCACAAAATCAACTGCGCCGCTGTCAAGCGCCTGCATAGTCTCATTAGCACCCTGCTTGGTCAAACTGCTTACCATGACCACCGGAATAGGCTTTATCGCCATTATGTCGCGCAGAACCTCGAGGCCGCTCTTGCCCGGCATCTCAATATCAAGCGTTACGACATCCGGAGAAAGTCCATTGATTGCGTCCATGGCCTCTCGCCCGTTTCTGGCTCTGCCAACTACATCAATAGATGGATCCGCGCCCAGAATGTCTCCTATAACTTTACGCATAAACGCGGAATCATCAACTATCAGAACACGGATTTTACGTTCAGCGTTCATAGCTCTTCCCGCCATATGATTTCCTGCTGCCTGATATACTCGAATAGTTTCTTCTCCATGCTGGATGATACGGCATCAAAAACAACTCCTACCTCCCATAATTTGTTTGAATGGATAATACGAGTTGCCATACCAAGCTGTAAATATTCCCGCTCCGCCAGGGTAAAGTGCACAAGTATCCTGTCGTCGGACTCGAATATAATACTCTGAGTTTCATCATCAGATATCTTGAAACGATAGCCGCCAAGACTTATATCAATAGCCTTCGCTGAAAGCCAATTTGTAGACATAGGCAACTTTAACTCATGGTCTATATGATATATCGATATTGGCCAAAGACACGGTACACGGAGAAACTGCCTTCGCTGAACCCGCTTTGGATAACTGAGATTGTGCGCCCACATAATGGGCAGCCCAGACTGCGAGTCTGATCTGCGCACAGCCATGTCGAACACGTAAAGCGCGCTGCCATCCTCCATAATAAACGTGAAGTTCATATCTCTGTAGGCCGGAAGAAGCGCTCCTTTCATCAGCGGATGGGCAAATCCAACCGTCTCGCCACGCATATCCTCAACACGTGAAGGATAACGCCCCTTGTAAATACCCGCATTTATGACAATTTCACCCTTTACTCCGGGCTTCAGCTTGAAAGTATAATCCAGAGCAGGAACGTCCTTTGAATTTCTTGCCACTTTATCGTTTCTCCTTCTCTCCAGTCTGACGAGCCAGACGCAAAAAAAATGTATCCTTCTCAACAGCCTTACTGGTGGATTGAAGATCATGTGCCGGCTCAAAAATTTTCTTGGCTAATCCCCTAAAATACGGCGCCGATACGGATTCCGTATTATCAAGGAGAAGTGGTTTCCTTTTTTTAACCGACTCCCTAATAGCAAAATCCCATACTACACAACCAAGATAAGCCATGTGAAAATTCAAAAACTGCTCCCCTGCGGAGATTATTCTCTCTGCTACCATGAACGCCTCTTTTTCATCAGCAGCCATGTTTACAACCAGACCGATGTTGATTTGACCATTTGTAGACTGACACAAAGATTTGAGCACGCTGTAGGAATCCCTGATCGCTGTGGGTTCCGGCGTAGTTATGAGCATAGATAGATCTGACGCCGTGGCAAAGGAGAGGACATTTTTGTGTATCCCGGCACTGGTGTCCAGAAGCAGAATATCCGTCTCATCCTCCATGAAAGAGAGCCTGTTTATAATCCAAGATTGCCTCTGATCGTCAAGATCAGCCAGTTCTCGCAATCCAGCGCCCCCAGGTATTATCGATACCCTTTCGCCCACCTTGAACAGGATCTCCGATAGCTCCTTGTCTCCTCTCAGCACATGCCCTAAGTTGAACTTTGGTATTACACCGAATAGTATGTCGATATTGGCCAGTCCCAAATCCGCGTCGAGGATGGCCACATTTAAACCAAATTCCGCAAGAGCCAGCGCTAGATTTACCGCCACATTGCTCTTGCCGACCCCGCCTTTTCCGCTCAATATCGCAATTGACCTCATGCCGGTAATTCTATCCTTTAACCCGCCGCGCTCTTTTTTGTCTGAGACCAGCTCCCGAAGAACCGTTGCCTGGTCGTTAATAGGAGCCGGCATTGCCGGCATGATAATCGGATTCATATCCTATTCTTTCCACACAATTGCATTTTTTAATAAAAGATCAACAAATCTGTCGCCTTTGGCGATCTCTATATCGTTGGGCACATTCTGTCCCGTTGTGAAAAAAGATGCGGGAAGATCAAAATCAATCATGACGTTTAAAATCGAACCGTATGTCGATGTTTCATCCAATTTAGTGAACAAAAGGGCGGAAAGAGGGACAACCCCCATACGATCTATAACGCTCAGCATATCGCGATATTTTATATTTGCCGCCAATACCAAATGCACGGTGTCGGGGTCAAAAGCGTCATAGAGCGCGTGAAGCTCGTCAATCCTGTCTCCGTCATAATGACTCCGGCCAGCGGTGTCCAAAAGTACCAGATCAGCGTCCTGGTGTTTCTTGAGCGCGATCTGTATATCCTTGGGCTCTGCGGTTATCTCTATCGGAATTCCCAAGATCTTTGCATAAGTTCTCAACTGCTCGACTGCCGCTATTCGATACGTGTCTGCGGTCATCAGGACAACTTTGCGATCTCCCCACAGCGATTGACTCGCCGCAATCTTTGCGATTGTCGTGGTCTTTCCCACTCCGGTCGGCCCAGCGAAAAGTATCCTTCTTCCCCCTATCGCTCTAGTTGGATTTGAACCAAAGGTGTTGACCCTCGTAGAAAGCCATGACGCAAAGGACGAACTCTTGGCTGATTCAGAATACTCGTCCACCAGCTCCTGCGCGATATCCCTGTCGACATCGGCGTCTATAAGTTTTTTTATATTCTCATCCAGAGGAACATCCTTGGCAGCATTATCAGACGCGCCGCTCGCATCCAGACGAGAGAGAACTTTTGACAGTATCTCCTTTATTTCATCGACATCCTTGGCGATAGGAGTACTCTCCAAATTCACTTTAAGCGTCGAATTGGTCTCATACGCCTGTGCCGCAACCACAGCCGGAGTTGTCTGTACCTGAACAGGAGGCGTGGCAAAAGCCGACGTTACAAGGGGTTCACGCGCGTTTGCCTGAAGAGACAGCTCAGATGAACTCCCCACCGCTCTGCGCACATCCAGAAGATGCTGAAACGCCACCATACGCTCGCGCGACTCACGCAGTATATCCTCCTGATCTGGAACAAGTATCCCAGCCGTTACCCACAAAGCCTCTCTCCTGAAAAAACCCAGCACGCCACCCACCTTGACTGGGCGGCTGGAAAGTATTACAGCCTCACGACCAAGACGATCTCTCGCTACCTGGATTGCTTCCGCATCACTCTTTGCTTCATATTCAATTTGCTGCTCTACTTTCAACTACTCCACCGTCCCCAAGGATTTAAGTTGTGCGCCCTGAGCAATTTCATTATAGGATATAACGAAAAGTTGAGGAAGAGTTCCCTCTAAAATTTTTCTCGTAACAAACCTAACATCTGGATGAGCGAGAAGAATCGGAGTGAGTCCCGCCATGGCCATTTGCTCGGCGGCCGTCGCGGAGGATTTAATGATCTGCTGCACCTCTGCGGGAGACAGTCCAAGTTGCCAACCCTGGTTAAGATCGCCCTGCAATGATTCCTTTATTCTTTGCTCAACCTTAGGAGAGAGGGCAAAAACGGACATAACTCCCTTATCATCCTGCAGCCGCAGAGTTATCACTCTGGATAGAGACTCCCTGACCCTTTCAGTCAGGTAGTCAACCCCTTTCGTGAAGCGCCCAAAGTCAGACAGGGTCTCGAAAATGGTCACGAGATCACGAATTGGAACCTGCTCCTTCGCGAGGTTCTGAAGTACCTTCTGAACATCCCCCAGGCTCAGCGTGCTGGTAAGTTCTCCAGCGACTGCCGGGTTGTTTTCTTTAACGAGATCCACCAGCTTCTGGACTTCCTGCCTGGTCAGCAAATCCGCGCCATATCGCTTTATTATCTCGGATAAGTGGGTAGCCAGCACGGACGGGCAGTCTACCACTGTATATCCCATAGCTTCGGCCTGATCACGCACCTCTGGGGATATCCAAACAGCGGGAAGACCGAACGACGGCTCAGTGGTAGGTATCCCAACCAGCGTGTCATCGTTCTGATCGACACTCATACTCAGATAATGATCCGGCAAAAGCTCTCCGCGCCCAACCTCCGCCCCCTTAACTCTTATGACATACTCAGTGGGCTTCAGCTGTATGTTGTCTCTGATCCGTATTGGCG
Organism: Synergistaceae bacterium; assembly: GCA_031273805.1. Lineage (GTDB taxonomy): Bacteria > Synergistota > Synergistia > Synergistales > Synergistaceae > JAIRKI01. The sequence continues at coordinate 16,797 of JAISRE010000102.1, forward strand.
GGACTACCAACCCGAGGTCCATCGCCATCTGTCTCCTGATGGTGCCGATTCTATCCAGCATATCTCCGCCCTGGCCCGGATCCACCATGGAGATAAGAGCATATCCGATTTCAACCTCCATAGGATCGACTGTCAGCAGAGGCAGAACATTTTCGGGGCTGCCCGGCGCTGCCTGCGCGGAAGCTCCACTGCCCTGAGGTCCCATAGCCTGCGAGGCGCCCGGAGGATGTCCCTGTTTTCTCTCCAACTCCGTCCGCTGCGTCTCCCCCTCGCGATATACACTTCTTGCCATGATGGCCATCAAAATACCCAGCACAGAAAACGGTACCGTCGGCAGCCCAGGAACCAGCGCCAGTGCGAAGAGCATACAGCAGGCAATTAAAAGCGGTCTATGGTTTCCAGTGAGAGACGTAATAATATCGAGTCCAAGATCACTCTCTCCGGCGGACCTCGTGACTATAATGCCGGTGGCGGTGGAGAAAAGCAGAGCCGGTATCTGCGAGACAAGCCCGTCGCCTACGGTCAGCAAACTATACGTCTGAAGGGCCGCTCCTATCTGCAAACCGCGCTGCAGGACGCCAATAGCCAAACCACCCAGGATATTTATTATGGTTATAATTAAACCGGCGATGGCGTCACCCTTTACGAACTTAGAGGCGCCGTCCATTGCGCCGTAAAAATCAGCCTCGCGCTGGATATTTTTCCTTCTGACCCTGGCTTCAGTCTCGTCAATTATTCCCGCGTTCAGGTCGGCATCGATTGCCATCTGTTTGCCGGGCATAGCATCGAGGGTAAAACGAGCCGCCACTTCCGCGACTCGCTCCGAACCCTTTGTTATTACAAGGAACTGAATTATCACCAATATAAGAAATACCACTCCGCCAACAACGTAATTTCCGCCTACAACAAACGAACCGAATGCGCCGACAACCTCTCCCGCGTCCGCATTGAGCAGTATCTGCCTGGTAGTGGATATATTAAGTGAAAGCCGGAAGAGCGTGGCTATCAGTATTATGCTTGGAAAAGCCGCTATCTCGAGCGCGTTGTTGACATAAAAAGTGGCAAGCAGCATCATTACTCCAAACGCTATGTTCGAGGCTAGCAGTATGTCCAGTAACCAGGTGGATACCGGAATTATCATCATCACTATTATGGTGACGAGCAGTATTGCAAGGCCTATGTCTGCATATCTTGTCACTCTGCTGCCGGATGAAACAACTGTGTCGGCCATAGTTCACTCCCCGAAAAAAATCGCTGGAACTCTCGCAGCGCTCACATACACTACGAGGACAGTATTCATTTTATCACGCTATTTTACATAGACAGGTGGATATTGACTATTAATCAGTAAAAATTTAGTGCAGCCAGTCAAGCGGCCTCTCTTTCAGGCGATATACGAAGGCAAGAATCTCCGCAACAGCCCTGTAAAGATCCTCAGGTATGGACTCCCCAACTTCGACCTGTGACATAATAGCACGCGCAAGCGGCTTATTCTCCACTATAGGGATATCGTGTTCATTGGCAATATCACGTATTTTCTGAGCTATAAACCCCTCTCCCTTTGCAACTACGGTTGGGGCGCTCATGGTTTTCTGATCGTATTGTATAGCAATTGCAATCTGTGTTGGGTTGGTTATTATGACGTCCGACTTTGGAACATCCGCCATCATGCGGCCCGCAGCAAGCTCTCTCTGTTTCTGGCGAATTCTCCTCTTTATGAGGGGATCTCCCTCCATCTGCTTGTACTCCTCTTTTATCTCCTGCTTGCTCATCTTTATGGACTTCTCAAACTCCCATTTCTGATAAACGTAGTCAAAGAGCCCCAGCGTAAGAAGAATAATCGCCATCTGCAGGGCCAGCGACCATATCTTCGTCATTATTATAGCGGCGCCATGCTCCAATGGATACATCATTATAGACAGAAGCAGAGCCTGCTGGTTCCTCAATGCCAGGAAGAGCATACCAAGAAGAACCAACGCTTTCAGTATGCCCTTCAGGAGTTCGACGATCGTTCGCATCGATATTATCTTCTTGAGACCGGATATGGGGTTCAGTCGGTCTGGTTTGGGGGTGAGAGGTTTTGTGGTGACCAGGAAGCCAACCTGGTAGATCAATATCATTGCCGCGCATAGAGCGCATATTACGCCTATCGGCAGCCACCCGATAAAGAACGACTTCGCTCCCTCTATCAGCGGGTGAACCCACCATCCGCTTTCTTTCATCAGATTAGATGAAAGATGAGTGGCAATATAGCTGAAGGAGAGGATCAATCTCTGCCACACGATGACCCCAAGAAGATATACCGCGAGAAGACCTGAAATTATGACCACGGCGGCGGAGAGATCCTGGCTCTTGGCCATCTGCCCCTCCTCACGCGACTTCTGCCTCTTACGGGGGGTCGCCGGTTCGGTCCGCTCCTCGGCGAAGAACTGTATATCGAAGAATTTGCGGCAGTTCATCTAAGAAAGTGTATCCCCTCGAGAGCCCACTCTACAGCGCGCTCTATCTCTCCGTGAAATATGTCCACGGCAGTCGGAAGAATCATGAGGAGCACGATCAGGCCCATGCATATTTTAAGCGGTATCCCAATGACAAATACGTTCATCTGCGGCACCGTGCGAGCGACGAAACCAAGCCCAACCTCCGCAAGCAGTATCGCTCCAAATATAGGAAGGCTTATTTTCACGGCTGTCATGAACGCGCGCTGTATCCAATCTATCCACGGGATAGAATCCGGTATCTGCCACATACGGACTCCGATCGGCACAAGCCTTACGCTCTCTGAGAGCGCGTTGACCAAAAGCATATGCCCATCCCAATGCAGATAGAACCATATTGCAAGCAGGTACTTCATCTGCGCCAGGGCGGATGTCTGAGATTCAGAGAGGGGGTCAAATATATTCATCATGTTCAGCCCCATCAGAGTACCGTCAATAAAACCGGATATCTGAAGGGAGTAGAGCGGGATGCCCGATATGAACCCTATCGCGGCGCCTATCAGGAATTCTCTGCCGGCCATTATAAAGAGATATCCCCAGTTCTCGAGAAGTATACCGGGAACAGACGCGTCAACAACCGGAGCTACTATCATGGCCAGAATAACAGCCAACCAGAACTTGACCGGATTGGGGAAAGAGGGGAGCATAAACACCGAAGCAGTCAACATCATCGCGAAAAATCGGATGCTGACCAGCAAATGTATTAATATAAGATTTACATAAGCGTCATTGAGAGTAAAGGGGAGCATACGAAATGCCCCTAACCAACATACCTGTACATATTAGTGAATAGTCTTATGGCCATATCTCCTACCAGGCTAAACATCCACGGCCCAAACAGGACCAGTGAAAATATCACCGCGAGCATTTTTGGTATGAAGGCCAGAGTCTGCTCCTGAATCGACGTAGCAGTCTGTATGATGCCCACTATCAGCCCCACTCCCATCGCCACCAGCAGTATCGGCATGCTGGAGAGGACTATTACCCACATGGCACTGTTTAAAGCGTCTGCAACACTGAGAGTATCCATCCTGCCCCTTCCCGCATCAGTTGAAGCTCGTCACCAGGCTAGCTATGATCAGACTCCATCCATCAGCCATCACGAAGAGCAATATCTTGAACGGCAGCGATATCATAGACGGAGGCAGCATCATCATGCCCATGCTCATCAAAATGCTCGCCACTATCATATCTATTACAATAAAAGGAATGTATATGACCACCCCCATCTGAAAGGCGGTCTTCAACTCACTCAACACGTACGCCGGAATCAGCACGATAGTCCTTACCTCGCTCTGATTCGCGGGCTGAGGATCCCCGGAAAGCCTAACCATCAGAGAGAGCTCTCTCTCTCTCGTCTGTCTGAACATAAACTCGCGAACTGGTTCTACAGTACGCTCCCATGCGGCGGGTGTCTGTATACTGCCCTGCATGTAAGGTACCAGAGCCTGATCATATATCTGAGTCCAGACCGGGGTCATCGTAAAAATAGTCAGAAACAGAGCCAGAGACGTCAGAACCTGGTTAGGCGGAGTTTGCTGAAGTCCAATGGCGCTCCTCACAAACCCCATGACGACAAGTATCCTGGTAAAGCTCGTCAGCATGAGCAATATAGCAGGAGCCATACTGAGCACTGTAATGAGAGCAACTATTTGTAAGGTCTGAACGACATCCTGCGCGTTCTGGGCTGAACCCACCGCCATATTGATTGCCGGAATCGGAAGCGTCGGCAGATTAGGGGTGGGAGCAGCGGCCAGCACAGTACACGGCAGAAGAAGCTCAACAGACAAAACCGCGAGAAACGTGAAAAAATAAGATAGAACCTTAGCGCGCATTATCCTGAAAATTCTCATATTGGCTCACCTAAATTCTGTGAGTATCAAACACCATCCGTCTGTTGTGTGGCGACGTCAACGGCCTCCTCGTAATCATCCCATTCCTCCGAGCTCCAACTCCCAATCACTGTCGAGGATGATTTGCCCACAAAGAGAGCCACTACAGTCGGCCCTGTCCTGACGATATAGATCATGTCCCTTCCAAGAGCGAGCGCTGCGATGAGCTGCAGCTTCCTTCCCGCCTTCATGCCAAAACGTCCCGGCAAATATCTGGCAAGCGCGTATCCGGCAACAATAAAAAAGACAAGCGCAATTGCCATCTTCGCGACATACTCGGTAAGACTAACGTCAAAACCCGGCGGCTCCGCCGCCAATGCAACACAAGCAGTAAAATGACCTAAAAAAAAGAGCGTCAAGGCCGCTCGTAAAAAAAGCCTCAACGCCCGCTGGCGCATAGAAGGATGGGCTATATTCCTCATAGGGGTTCTAAGCCACGGTGGCGCTCCTATGAAAGAGCCTTGCCCAAAGCCTCCAAAACTCTGTCCGGTTGGAAGGGTTTGACTATAAAATCAGCCGCTCCGGATCGTATCGCCTCGATAACCATAGCCTGCTGCCCCATAGCGCTCACCATCACCACTTTCGCCGTCGGGTCGGCAGCTTTGATCTCCTTCACCGCAGCTATTCCATCCATTTCAGGCATTGTTATGTCCATTGTGACAACATCCGGTTTTAGTTCATTGTACATTTGAACCGCAACCTTCCCATTATCCGCTTCACCGACTACCTCAAAACCATTTTTCGCCAGAATATCACGAAGCATCATTCTCATAAAAGCCGCATCATCCACAATTAAAACCTTAGTCCCCATCTCTCTATGCCCTCCTTGCTTACAGAATCTCGCATTTTTGTAAATCCTCGAACACGCTCATTATACGCCCATAGAACGTATTCTCTCTGCTTTACTTACAACCTCAGTTACACGTATACCGAAACTTTCGTCGATAACAACAACCTCACCCCGCGCGATAAGTTTTCCGTTTACGAGTACGTCGACAGGTTCCCCCGCCATTTTATTCAATTCTACCACTGAACCCGGGCCTAGCGCCAGCACTTCGCCGATGGTTTTTCGAGTTCTACCTAATTCTACAGTAATTCGTACCGGAATGTCGACTATTAAATCAATATTTCCGGGAGAACCAGCAAATTCTGAACCTCCAAGTTGGGCAAATTCTACCGGCTTGACATCAACAGGAGGCGCCTGAGGACGAGGCGGCATGGCAGCAGGCGCGGCGCTGCTGGCGGGCGAGGAGGCCTTTACCGGCTGTGGCTGCGGAGAACGAGTCTGAGAGGGCGCTGGTTCCGGCGCTGCTTCCGGCTCAGGGGCAGTGGCCTCCTTTATCTTTGCAACGAGATTGAGAGCATTGGAAACAGGCATTACAATATCCAGAGAAAATGGCTCCACTCCTTCCACCTTGAGGTCTATTTTCCCTACCCATATGGGGATATCTCCGCTTTCGGACGAGAATGGCACCCAAGTCGACACATCCTCGAGATTTGAGGACGATGAATCTCCTGACAATCTGGCGCCACCGAGAAGCCCGCTGAGACTCGTCAGGGCGGAACCGATTAACTGACTGAGACCCTCCTGCGCAGCGGAAAGGTAGAGGTCGTTGGCCTCTGCGGGGAGCTCTTTCGCGTCTCCGCCCATCATAAGGTCAGCGAGAGCGAGAGCCCCCTTCTCACTGGTAAGAAGCCGCGCGGGTGCGGAGTCCAGTCCATTCAGCACCATCGAATAGGCAAACACCTTGCCTCCATCGATACGTCCGGGCATCTCGCTCTGCGGTATCTCCAGCTGTTCCGAGGGCTCTGCCGAAACATCCCTGCCGGCCAGCATACCGATAACATTGCCCGCTGCCGATGCCACTATACCGGCAACCTCTGACAGGACAGACAGAGCATCCTGCGACAGACTGCCGCCCGAACTGGAATCATTTCCGCCGGAGAGAAGAGCGTCTATTTCATCTTGATTAAGAAACTCATCAACCATTGTTATTCCTCCTCTCCCGAAGTGAGATCTTCTCCAAGCACCTCGGTGATCTGTGCCGCATAATTTTTCTTGTGCATGCCCGGAGTGCAGAAGAACTTGATCCTGTTCCCAACCCGCATGCCTATATTGTCCTTCACAGTTCCATCCAGCCTAATGACATCTCCTGCCTGCAGCTGAATGATGTCTCCCAACGAGACTACGCTATTGCCAAGCTCCAGCGCCAATGGAACAGATACCTCGCTCAGCCTCGCGGCAAGAGCTTCCTGTACACCCTCAGTGCTCTTTCTGCCAGTGGACGAGAACCACTGCTGTGAGCTAAGCTTATCTATCAGCGGTTCTATTACGAAATAGGGTATGCAGAAGTTCATTATACCCTGCACCTCTCCTATTTGAATTTTCATCGTAACCAGAAGCACCATATCAGTTCCGGGACACACCTGAACGAAAAACGGATTGCTCTCCATAGTCTCAAAGCGGAATCTGATGTCCACAACAGTGCTCCAGCTCTCCTCCAGATGCTCAAGGATTTTCATCATCACGCGCTCAACGACTGTGCGCTCTATATCAGTCAAATCCCTTGGCTTGCGGAGCGGTTCCCCCTTTCCTCCGAGCAGGCGATCTATAATGGCGAACGTCAGGTGATTATTGACCTCCAGTATGGCGTTACCACTAAGGGGATACATCTCCAGTATGCCTATAACCGTAGGCTGCACCAGCGAGTGTATGAATTCATCGTACGCGAGCTGATCGACTGCCACCACCTCAACGGCAACCATCGAACGAACCATTGTGGAGAGCGACGTCGTAAGTGATCTTGAAAACGACTCATGAATCATCTGAATCGCTCTCATCTGGTCTTTGCTGAATTTATCAGGACGCCTGAAGTCATACAGCTTCAGCGGTTTTTCCTCGTTAGCCTCCATCTTGGCGATCTTGTCATCACCGCTGGATATAGCCTGTAACAGGGAATCAATTTCGTTTTGAGACATTACCTCCGGTGGCACCATTTAAAATCTCCCCTTACTGATCAGGCATTGACTATTGGACCAAAAATTCATCAAAGAAAACTCTGTCAATCGCCGCATTCCCGTCAACCCGAGGCAAAATCACGTTAAGGCGCGCCTTCAAGTCCTGTTTTAATTTTTCCATACCCTCAGCATATCGAATGTTGTCATATCTCTGATCCTTCAGCGTCTTTAGGGTTTCATCCTTGAGTTTGACTATCCATCCCGGATCCACGAGCCTTAGCGTCACATTTTGTCCCGAGAGCTCCAGCATCACCTTCAGCTTTACCACATGGACCTCAGGATCCGCCAGCGTAGATGTAAACTGACCGAGGTCAATCATGGGACCTGGATCGGGGATTTGAACTTCAGTGGAAGTCTCCGCGCTGCGGAAAAACTTTGGGATGACATAAAGGCCGCACCCGATGCCGATTATCAGAACAACAACACAGACTATAACGATGAACAGCGTCTTTTTTGCCAATGCCATTAAGCAACCCCCCTGAGTAACTAGCGCACTCTGTGCTGTGATAATATAACGATGTCAACCCTCCGGTTGAGCCTCATATTTTCCTGAGAATTGTTAGGAACCAGCGGAGCGCTCGAACTCAATCCCACAGCTCTCAACCGATTTGCGGACAGCCTGATCGAATCGTTAAGATAACTGGTGACTGCCGAAGCCCTTGCGGACGAGAGTCCCCAATTATCTCCGTAGATACTTCTCAACGGAGGATTGGAATCAGTATGACCCTCCACTGATATCTGGTTCGGAATCCTATTCAGCACTGTGCCAATCTTATATAGTATTCGGAGTGACTCAGGATGTATCTTTGCCGACCCCTCGTCAAACATCAGCTGCTCGGATAGGGATATAACAACCCCTCTCTCGTTCGCCACTATACTTATTTCGTCTGAAAGGTTCTCATCCTTTAGGGCATTCTGCACCATTGCCAAAACTCTATTTGAGTTGGCCGTCTGGTTGGAATCGGTTGGCCTGGGCGCGTCACCAGCCCCTTCGCCAAGGGCCCCGTCCTGTACGGAGGCGTTGCTGGTCTGACTTGGTCCTCCGGGCTGAATGTTGAAAGCATTTTGAAGCGATACGGTGAGTGCCTCGAACTTTTTTGCGTCGATCGTGGAAAATGAGTAGAGGAGCACAAAAAAGCACAGGACAAGCGTCACCATATCCCCATATGTCGCCATCCAAAGAGGAGCTCCGGGGCCCCCTCCACTGTCAGATTTCTTCTTGCGCGCCATGATTTACACTACTCCTCTTCCTTGCCTTCGTCCAACACCTTGCGCATCTTGGGCGGCAGGAACACCTTCAGTTTTTCCTCCACTATGCGCGGGTTTTCACCTGCCTGAATAGACAGTATCCCCTCAACCATCAGCTCCCGGCAGAGAATCTCCCTGCCCGAGTTTTGCGCAAGTTTCTTGCTGATAGGAATGGATATCATATTAGCGATAAGAGAACCATAAAATGTCGTCACAAGGGCAACCGCCATACCCGGACCAAGCGCCGACGGATCATCCAGGTTTCCGAGCATCTGAATGAGCCCTATCAGTGTTCCAAGCATTCCAAAAGCAGGTCCAAGCTCGGCTATCGAGTCGAGATACCCCTTATTTGCCGAGTGGCGCTCCTCAAGCAACCCTATCTCTGTGTCAAGTATGGACTTGACGAGCTCCGGATCGGTACCGTCGACCACGAGCTGAATGGATTTGCGCATAAACTCATCGTCAAGCTGTCCAGCATCCTCCTCGAGAGCGAGAAGCCCCTCTCTGCGAGCCTTCTCCGCAAAACTGACCAGAGTTTGGATAAGGCCTATCATATCGATCTGCTCGCTTACAAACGCGTTTTTTAAAATCTTAGGCAGTGTCTTGGTTCTTTCAAGCGGGTTAGCCACCATCGCGGCGCCCAGTGTGCCTCCGACGACTATGAGGATGGATGGGAGGTCATAGAACGCGAGGATATCCCCGCCCATTATCATACCCCAAACAACAACTATTATAGAAAACGACAAACCAACCACAGACGCTAAATCCACTGGACCATCACCTCATTATGCCGCTTAGGTACCTCGAAGATCGTTTTTATAAAGAGAGAGGTCTCGACGAATTCCTCTTGAACAATTCTATCAATGAAATAACTTCAGTCACCCGTTCTCTTACCACATATTTGTGTCCGTTCAGGAGAGTTATGACGGTATCAGGCGTCTCCTCCATAGTCTCGATCTGGTCGGAGTTAAGGGCAAACCTCTCCCCCTTGAGCTTTGTCAACTCTATCAACGTGATCAACTCCCCCACCCAAAAAAAACGCAACAAAGAGATTATAATATAAATATCAGGCCTTAACACACTGGAGGATGACTTATCCGCCATCCTCCAGCAAATATACTTATTTTAACGCTTCAGATTTATAAGCTCTTCGAGCACCTGATCCGACGTAGTCACCACTCTGGTGTTCGCCTGGAATCCCCTCTGGGCCCTTATCAGATTGACGAACTCCTCTGACAGGTCGACGTTCGACATCTCAATCGTATTACCCACGATCGCGCCGGCGCCTCCGGTCTGCGGACTGCCAATCTGGGCTATTCCTGAGTTTATGCTCTCGGCGAAGCAACTATCGCCAACCTTATTCAATCCCTGTGAGTTGGCAAACATCGCCAGAGCCACCTGCGCTATGGGAAGAGTTCGCCCGTTGCTGTACGCGCCTGTTATAAGCCCCGTCTGGGATACGCTGAAATCCTCCAATATCCCCATTGGATAGCCATCCTGCCCGTTGATTTTCAACGTCGACGAGGAACCAAACTGAGTAGCCCCCCCTATCGGATCGCCTCCTGTGAGACCATTCAACTTTGCGTATTCCTGCCCAAGAAAGTCAAGGGTTATGAGATTGGACTTGTAAGTCGGAGGAGTCGTATCCTGAACCGAACCCTGCCCTCCGCTCACGTTGAAGTCGGCCACTACCTTGCCGGTGGATACGCTGTCGTAACTCGGATCTCCTATTACCTTTTCGACGACACTCCAATTGTAGACCGGGGCTGTAGTTGCCGTAGCGTTCGGGTCAGGAACAGCGGGCGTCGGCTCGTAGTAGTAAGTCCTCTTCAGCAGGCCGTCGTCTCCAAATACCATTGTGCCAGCACCCTGGCCGTACTGCGGCATCACACTGCCGTCGCTGTCCACATAGTACGCGTACCAATCCCACTCCGCCTCGGCGCCGGTAGGAGGCGTCGCAGTCGGCTGTGCCGTTTTGTCCAGAACCTTCCTGAACTTCAGAACCATGGTATACGGATTTCCCAGCGAGTCGTATACAGTAAATTTATCCTCATGGTCACTTGATTTTATCATGCTCTCCCCGAAGGCCGTGATGGTACTCTGACTCGTGGTGGAGCTCCCCGACGCAAAGAGAGCGCTCGAGGCGTTTTGATTCCTCCACTCCGTGCCGTCCCACGAGAATACATTCTTCGAGCCGTTTGTCGAGTCCAAAACCTGAGCTGACGGCGTAACCAATGCAGGAGCAGGAGTCGTCTGGTTATCCAAAAGATAAATATTCGCTCCACCCTTAATAGCATATCCCACGCCGGCCTGCATGGCGCCATCCGTTTCCCAAGCGGTTCCTGTGGAGTTAGCCTTGTATAAATTCCCACTCGCCGTATCGAGGTAAGTCCTGCCGGGGGTCAGGGTAGCAGGGGGTGTTGGAGGCGTTGGAACACCGCTGCCAGACTCGTCCACTATTACCCGGCTCGTCACCACAGGCCCGGTCCCGGTCGTTGTTCCATCTGAGTATATGTTTGCAAACACGCCAGCGCCTGCGGCAGCAGTATTTTTACCGTAGTAGTACGTGTTCTCCGCCTTGGTGGCCGGATCCCAAGCAGCAGTAGCGCCGTTATATGTTTGGAGCTCACCGCTTGAGGTGTTAAAGAACGTGTCGCCGTTTATCATTCCAGTGGTCGGCGCCGCCGTACCGATAAAAGTAACTTCACTCGAACCGTAGGCCGTGTAATCATGCGGGCGAAGCACCTTGTTCACGCCTCCCGGGATGCTGTTCAGATCCTTTATCTCAGGTTCGGAGGTACTGCACAGATTGCTGCGGAAATTAACCAAAGCCGTAGCTTTGGCCGGAATCTTCTCCTGTATTTTTATCGTAATATCGCTGAGACTGCTGTCCTTTACACGAGTCAGTTCGCCGGTTGCGGGATCTACCTGATTTTTGTACGTATAACCCTGTACACGGTATCCGTTGCCGGACATGACAAGATTGCCGTCACGGTCCAGCGCGAAGTTGCCAGCGCGGGTATATAGCTTCTGAGTTCCGTTCTGCACCACAAAGTAGCCCGCGCCGCTTATGGCCATATCGGTCGGGATACCTGTGTTCTGAAGCGCGCCCTGCGTATGCACAGTTTCAATGGACCCGACACTCACACCGAGTCCCACCTGCGCAGGGTTGATTCCGCCTATCGGAACACCGCTGTCTGGAGCGCTTGGGTTCTTCATGGTCTGGTAGATCATGTCACGGAATTGAGTGACGTCTCTCTTGAAACCAACAGTATTGACGTTTGCTATGTTGTTGCCAGTAACATCAAGATAAGTCTGATGCGCTTTAACGCCGCTGACGGCCGCGTATAGAGAACGAAGCATATTATTTCCTCCCTGTTATAATTATTGCAATCCTTTGCCGTCATACCTGCCCAACTTCCGCTTGGAGTCATTTAATCAGCAATTTTTATGGAGATATCCGGTTATCCGGATCTGTCTCCTGCCCTTTCAGTCTCCTTAGTCCTCATTATTCTCGGGAGTCTCAGGAGTCTCAGGAGTCGTCCCAGAAGTATCGGCGTCTTCAATAGGATAGCCCACCTGTTCGACGTCGCTGAACGGAATATAGGTCCCATCGAAAAGAACCAGGTTCACCTCTCCGCCGACTATATCCAGAAAAGCCACCTGTCCGGTCTGAAGCTGTCCGTCCGCGTTTGTGAACCCAACAACCATTCCTATCAGACCAATTGCGTTTGCGGCGGTACTGGCGTTGTTGGAGGCTATCAGCGTCTCCAGATTTTTGTTCATATTCATCTGCTGCTCCAAACCCGAGTACGTAGCCAACTGAGCGACGAACTCCGTATCCTTCATCGGTTCGGTGGGATCCTGATGCGTCAGCTGAGCTATCAGGAGTTTCAGAAAATCCTCCTTGCCAAGATTTTCGCTTTTCTCCGTATTTATGGTATCCTCGTAGTTCGTCCAACTTCCGTATACACTCGAAACAGAAGCCATGCTCACAA
>JAISRE010000088.1 GCA_031273805.1 Synergistaceae bacterium
CCACCCGACTCACTACGCGAATCGGAACGTGGCGGAAGTACATCCATGCCGCACAAAACCGCGCGAAGAATGCGGTTTTGTGCTTACTTCGCCACTCGTCCGACATCAATCGCGGCCGCCGATTCGCTTCGTTCGTTCGGGCGCCTTGACCCTTTACCTGAGCTAAACTAATAGCCATATTGTTTTTATTACACATGACATTTTAGTGTCATATTCGCCACAAGACAAGAAATTTATCACAAAAATCTGATAAATTCATGATCGGCGTCCATCTCCATTACGGCGCCCAGCGGCAGGGTAATGTTGGTTTTGCCGTGCCCGAAACAGCGTCCCCACAGTATTGGAATGCCCAGAGGCGCAAGCACGTCGCGCGCGACAACATCCACGGTACGCGCGCTGTAATTTTCCGGGGGATTGCAGTCTGTGAAATCACCCAGCAGGATGCCGACGGAATCGGACAATTTGCCCGCGTTTATCAGGTGATTCAACATCCTGTCCACTCTGTACGGCTCCTCGCCTATATCCTCGATCAGTACGATACGTCCCCTCGTATCGATTTCAGCTGCGGTACCTATCGTTGTACAGAGCATCGAGAGATTGCCTCCTGTAAGCTCTCCTCTGCAGCTGCCGGGCGATATGGCCGACAGACGCGCCGTGTCAGAATTTATAAGGATATGAGGACTTTCGGGAGCGGTGAGCATTCTCAGGAAAAATTTCCGCGTTGCGTCGTCGTCCTCGAGATTAGATGACGCCGCGACAGGACCGTGAAACGTGACAAAAGAGCAGTGAAGCGCAATAAACGAGTGAAGTATGGTTATATCGCTGTAGCCGGCAAATACCTTTGGATTTTTCGCTATGAGGTCTCCGTCAAGAAAGCGTATCAGACGTCCAGCCCCGCTGCCGCCTTTAAGACATATTATGCCGTCGATGGATGAATCTGAGAAATATGCGTGGATGTCGCCGACCTTTATTGCGTCGCTCTCCGCCGCCAGATACCCTCTCTCCGGGGTAGAACCTCTGCACGAACGGCCCTCGATCGGAACAAATCCCATATCGCTTACGCGCGCGATGGACTCGTCCAGAATCTGTTCCGAGGCGCCTCCGGAGGGGGCTATGACAGCGACACGGCTGCCTGGGGAGAGTGGTTTAGGCCAGAGTTTCATCTGAAAAACCTCCTAAAATACGACTGACTCAATCTATACGGAAACTCTGACTCACAGCGAGTGGCACGCCGCAGAGTGGGACAAGCTCTCGTCCAGCGTCGGTTCGAGTGACTCGCAGACAGATTCGGCATTCGGGCAGCGGGTGCGGAATCTGCAGCCCGAGGGCGGGTTAACCGGGCTGGGCATCTCACCGCGTATGAGAACACGCTCCCTCCCTCGCAGCAGTGGGTCCGGAACTGGAACCGCTGAGATCAGAGACCTGGTGTACGGATGAAGCGGATTTGAAAAAACATCGTCACAGCCGCCTATCTCGACTATCTTGCCCATGTACATGACGCATATCCTGTCTGAGATATATCGCACGACTGAGAGGTCATGTGATATAAAGAGATATGTAAGAGACAGCTCATCCTTGAGATCCCTCAGAAGATTGATGACCTGCGAGCGGATGGAGACGTCGAGAGCTGACAGAGGCTCGTCACAGACGATCAGTTCTGGTTCGAGGGCAATTGCCCGCGCTATACCTATCCGCTGGCGCTGGCCGCCTGAAAACTCGTGCGGAAACCGATTCAGAGATTGCTCCCTCAGACCGACTCGCTCAAGAAGCGCCTTCGCCTTTATGCGCAGCTCGTTTCGGTCATGAGTCACGTCATGGGTGACAAGCGGCTCCGATAATATATCTATGACCCTCATGCGCGGGTTGAGCGAGGAGTATGGATCCTGAAAAATTATCTGCATCCTTCTGCGCAGACGACGCATACTTTCATCGTCGAGCGCCGAAATTTTTATGCCGTCGAACACGACGTCGCCGGAGGTGGGGGAAATGAGGTTGAGTATCAGTCTTCCGAGCGTGCTCTTGCCACATCCGCTCTCACCTACCAGGGAGAGTATCTCGCCTTTTTTTATGTTGAACGACAGCCCGTCAACCGCTTTGAGCCGGGCGTGAGACAAACGCCCAAAGAGACGCGCGCCGCGCACGGAGAAATCCTTGCGGAGATCGCGAACCTCCACCAAATTATCGGTTGAGGTGATTTCCTCAGACAATATCAAATTATCGCGCCGCATCTGAGGCGCTCTCGCCAAACAGCCAGCATCGCGCGTTATGTCCAGCGAAGACTGGGTTCAACGGGGGCATAGACACCCCGCATCTCTTCATGGCGCTTTCGCATCTCGGCTCGAATGGACAGCCGCCCCGCACCTCTCCGAGTCCAGGAACCATCCCAGGAATACTGTAAAGATGTCTTTCGCAGTTCGCGCCGCCGTCAACTCTGGGCAGCGACCTGAGCAGGCCCGACGTGTACGGATGCAGCGGACGCGCGAAGAGCTCGCGGACATCCGCCTCCTCCATTATATGCCCCGCGTACATGACGTAAACTCTGTCGCAGAGTTCGGCCACCACGCCGAGGTCGTGGGTTATCATCAGTATTGTCGTGCCGAGTCGTTCTTTCAGATCGAGCAGAAGGGAGAGTATCTGCGCCTGTATGGTTACATCGAGCGCGGTAGTCGGTTCATCCGCTATGAGCAGCATGGGTTCACAGATGAGCGCCATAGCTATCATGGCTCTCTGGCAGAGCCCTCCGGAGAGCTGATGCGGATAACTTTTCATGCGCATTGACGCCTGCGGCACGCGGACAAGGTCCAATATCTCAACAGCCCGGCGCGCCGCATCGGAACGGGTGGCGCTCTTATGCAGCATCAAAGGCTCGCAGATCTGTCTGCCTATTGTCATAACAGGGTTCAACGCCGTCATGGGCTCCTGAAATATCATAGAAATTCTGTCGCCTCTGATGGCGCGCATCTCATCGTCGTTTTTCTTCAGCAGGTCCTCGCCGCCAAACAATATCTCTCCCGACGTCCATCCAGTCCCGGGCAAAAGCCCCATGACCGAGAGGACCGTGACCGTCTTGCCGCAGCCGCTCTCCCCCACAATACCCACAATCTCGCCTCTCGCAACGGAGACATCGATGCCATCCACCACCCGTGCAACGCCATACGCGTTTTTAAATCCAACGCTCAAATTTTTTATCTCGAGCAGTGAAGAGTCCGGCATACCGTCAATTCAATCCTTGAGGGTAGGGTCGAGGGCGTCTCTGACAGCGTCACCCATGAAGTTGAAACCGAGGACCGTTACCAGGATGAAGATACCCGGGGCTATGCCGATCCAGGGAGCGGAGAAGAGATATTCCTTGCCCTTAGTGGCGATCAGGCCCCAGCTCGGAGTCGGCGGCTGAGCGCCTATGCCGAGGAAGCTCAGGGACGCCTCTTGAAGGATATAGTTCGGTATGCGCATAGTGAGGAGAACTATTATGGTGGGAATGCAGTTTGGGAGTATATGCCGGAGCATTATGACGGAGTTCCTCACTCCAATGGATCGGGCGGCAAGAACAAACTCACGGCCTCGAAGCGACAGAGTCAAAGACCTCACGACACGAGCTGTCTGAGCCCACCCCAGGACACTCAGGGCTATAAAGAGATTCATCAGGCTGCCCGAGAGAGTGTACATGATGGCAAGCGCCAGCAACTGCGACGGGAACGCGAGAACCACATCGGCAATCCTCATCAGCAGGTAGTCCAGGGCTCCGCCGCAGTAGCCGGAAACGACTCCGACTGAGGTTCCCACTATCTGCGCTATGAGGGCCGGAACTATGCCGATCATCAGAGATATCCTAGCACCATAGATGAGCCTGGTCAGGAGGTCGCGCCCCAGCTCGTCCGTACCGAGCCAATGGGACGCGGAGGGCGCCAGCGTCTTGTTGGAGAGGTCTATGGCGTATGGATCGTACGGAGACAGCCACGGCGCAAGTACCGCGCCAACGACGAGCAGTGAGACTATGGCAAGCCCAGCCGTGGCCATTCTGTTCCTGCGAAACGCGGTGACAAGATCGAGCCTCAGTGAATTTTCCGCGCGCACGGCAGGGAGTTCGTTATTCTCTGACATATTTTATACGCGGATCCAGTGTGGAATAAAGGACATCGGCCACTATGTTGCCGATTATAACTATAAATGTCCCGAACATGATAACTCCCTGAAGCAGCGGCATGTCCCTGTTATTTATCGCGCTTACGGCGACGCGGCCTATCCCTGGTATGCCGAAAACGCTCTCGGTAACTATCGAACCCGATAGGAGAGTGGAGACCTGTATCGCCATTATGGTGACCACGGGAAGCAGCGAATTTTTCAGCGCGTGTATCCGAATCACCGAACTCCACGACAATCCCTTGGAGCGGGCTGTTCGTATATAATCATGCCGCATCACCTCGAGCAGACTCGAACGCGTCAGGCGGGCTACCATCGCGGCCTCGCTCCAGCCCAGAACTGTCACCGGCAGTATCATGTGCCTCCACGATTCAAAGCCCGCAACCGGAAGAAGGCCAAGTACGACGCCAAAAATATACTGGAGCACCAGAGCGGCCCAGAACGCCGGCATCGATATGCCGGTAAGGGCCAGACCCATCAGGGCGTTGTCCACAAAGGAGTTGGGCTTAACAGCGGAGATCAACCCGGCTATTATCCCTATTATCCACGACACAAGGGCGGCGGAGACCGCGAGCTTTATGGTATTTGGGAAGGCGGCGGCTATTACGCCGGAAACCGGACGCCGAAGTTTGTAGGAGTATCCCAGCTCTCCCCTGGCCGCATCTGCCAGGAAACGCACATATCTGATCGGCGCCGGGTCGTCCAGATGCATCTCCCTTCTGACTCGCTCCAACGCGTCAGGATCTATGAAGTTGCTCTGCATTATGGCTATAGGGTCGCCCGGCACAACGTTCATGAGAAAAAAAACCAACGCCGACACGCCGATTAATATCGGTATGGTGGAGAGCATCCTAAACAGCAGGTGCTTTATCATGGATTCACCCTATTACCTCCCGATAGACCCTTCTGAAATTTTTCCCCAGGATTTTAGTGACGCTGTCGTCTGAGTACCCCTTCTCCAGCAACACGGCTATAAGCTCAGGCAGATGGCTGTGATCACGTATCGTATCGTACGACTCCAGATTTGGCAGTGAGGCGTGAAAATCCGCCAGCCTGTCGCAACAATCCAGGCCTAATCCAACGAAATCGTCGCCGACCAATGAAACTATATGGTCAATGTGACGCGACAGATCGAGCGCTCCTATATCGCCTCTCGCGTCATCGGAGACGAACGCGCTGCAGCAGTTCATACCGATTACACCGCCGCTGTCCGCGACGAGCTTGATCTGTTCATCGGTGAGGTTCCTCATCGACGACGCAAGTGACCTGCAGTTGGAGTGAGAGGCTATGAACGGACGTCTGGAGTACCGAGCAACGTCCGACACTCCCTCATCGTTCAAATGGGAGACGTCTATCAGCATACCAAGCCGCTCCGCCTCCTCTATCAACTCCACTCCAAATGTCGTGAGTCCCCCCTTCGTTCCGCCTCGCACCGGCTTAAACGAGCATCCGTCCGCAGCGTAATTTCTCCTGCTCCACGCCAGCCCGACAGCGCGCACCCCAAGCCGGTAAAAGACCTGAAGCAGTCCTATGTCCGAACCAAGCGGCTCAACCCCCTCGCACGAGATAAAAATCCCGATTTTCCCAGCCATATTTGCCGCGTCGACCTCTGAGACGCAGGTGCAGAGAGCTATTTTATCCGGCTGTTCGGACTCCTCCGAGATCAGCGCGGATATCTGATCGAGAGCCTTGCGCAGCCCCATCTCAGGCAGCTGCCACGAATGTATAAAGAGCGAGGAGACCAGACAATTCCATCCCCCCGCCTCGATCATATCATCGTGCCTGTCGCTGTAAACGCGAAACTGCCCCATCTCCCGCCTGTCGTCCATGTCGAGCGCAAGATCGAAGTGAGCGTCCATGACAAATGACCCGGCTATCAGTTCGCGGGCCTGCTCCAGAAATTTATCTTTCATGATATTCAAATAACATCCGACGAGCCGTTATCCCGTCCGCTACTTTGACTTGCCCTGGTTCGCGACTGCAGCGGCTGCTGCGTTTACGGCCTCCTGATCGCCGAGATACGCATGCGATATCGGCGTCATATTATGATCGAGCTCATAGACCAGAGGTATACCGGTCGGGATATTGAGCTCGACTATGTCGGAATCGGAGACTCCGTCCAGATGTTTTACCAGCGCTCGAAGGCTGTTGCCGTGCGCCGCTATTATTACCCTCTTACCCGACGCTATCGCTGGGGCTATGACGCTCTTCCAATACGGCACGACGCGCTCCACAGTATCAGCAAGACACTCGCCGGCCGGAATATCGCTCTGTTCGAGATTTTTATACCTTGGGTCGCTCGCGGGATAGCGTTCGTCACTGTGATCGAGGAGCGGAGGACGAACATCGTAACTGCGGCGCCATATTTTGACCTGCTCGTCACCGTATTTGGCGGCAGTTTCGGCCTTGTTGAGCCCCTGCAGCGCTCCGTAATGGCGCTCGTTCAACTGCCACGAGAAATCGGTGGGAGTCCACATCTCGTCCATCTCCTCCAGCGTAAGCCAGAGCGTCTTTATCGCCCGCTTCAGGACGGACGTGAATGCCGCGTCAAAGGAAAAACCCTCTTTCTTCAGCAGAACCCCAGCAGCGCGAGCCTCACTTACGCCCTTATCCGACAGTGGAACATCGGTCCACCCGGTGAAGCGGTTCTCCTTGTTCCATTCGCTCTCTCCGTGACGCAGCAAAACTATCTTATACACAGCAAATCCCCCCCTGTTATCACATTCTTTACAGCAAGAAGTATATATTAGAGGCTCCTTGTCAAGGCAGCGGTTTCTAAAATATTTAAGGAAAAATCAAGGATACGGCGTCTATTCTTGTCTAACAACGTCGTTATATTACCTTTTCGCGCGCAATTTTGTCAATCTTTTCTTTTTCTTTTATGCCTGACGGCACGATGACTGCCAAACGAGTGCGCTTTGCGATGGCACCCCGTACAGATTGCCCCCCGGATCGTGGGGCAACGTCCCGCCGAATGCCATTCATCACGCGCATAAAGAGGCTGCGGCTGTAAAAGGCATAGCATTACACAGCCTCTTTGCCCCTCTCCCTCAAACTCTGAAGTTTGCCGCTTCCTCGCGCAGCTCGGCGGCCAGGTCCGCCAGATTGTTGCATGATGCGGCTATTTCCTCGGTGGATGCCAGCTGATCCTCGGAGCTGGCCGTTACGCCGTCGACATCTGCAATGTTTTTCTCGCTTATCTCCCCGATATTGCCTATGAGCGAGGCGAGGTCCTGGTTGCCCGACGCTATTTTTTCAATGGACGAGGAGACGTCCTTTATCTGGTCTGACAGGGACAGGATCGATGTTGCGATGTCTGCAAATATCTTCCCTGCGGAGTTTACGACCTCTATGCCGGCCGATACGCCGCTTGTGCCGGACTTTGAGGCTTCCACCGCGATGCTCATCTTCCCCTGATTGTCGGATATCAGTGCGGATATTCTCTTCGCCGCGTCGTTTGAACTCTCCGCGAGGTTTCGGACCTCCTCGGCGACCACGGCAAACCCCCTGCCGGATTCTCCGGCCCTTGCCGCCTCAATGGCGGCGTTCAGCGCCAGCAGGTTTGTCTGCTGCGCTATAGATGATATCAGGCTCACGATCTCGCCTATCTCACGATAACCATCGGCGAGTTCGACAACGGAGTTCTGCAGGGCGGAGGATCCGAGGCCTATGTCCCTCATCTGCTTCATGGCCTTTTCGAC